>JABJFI010000011.1 GCA_018662825.1 Methanobacteriota archaeon
GGTCAAACGACCGCTTCGGGAGGGTTTGCCTGGTATGCAAGCATGGTCAACGGTGTCAACGACTGGCTGATACCCCTGTTGAACCAACAAGGCGATGTCTTCGGCCATAGCCTTACGCAAATGATGGTCCACGTCATCTTCTATGTCGCTCTTATGACCGTAGGTTCAATGGTCTTCGCGAAGTTTTGGATCGATACTACCAACATGGGTACCAAAGATGTTGCAAAGCAAATTGAACGAACCGGTATGCAAATTCCTGGTTTCCGAAAGAACCCAAAAATCTTGGAAAAGATTTTGGAAAATTATATTCCACCTGTCACCTATTTTTCGGGTGCCTTCGTCGGTCTTCTCGCCGCAGGTGCGGACTTACTTGGTACTGTAGGTAATGCCTCGGGTACCGGTCTTTTGCTTGCCGTAGGTATCATTTTGAGAACCTATGAACAAATTCAGAAAGAACAAGCAATGGAAATGCATCCAATGATACGTCAGTTCTTTGGAGCAGATTAAGGTAGCCATTGCCTCTTGGATTGATGATATGATTCGTTTTAGGGAACCTTCAGGCCCACTTCTGTGGATTAAAAACTCCAAGCATTTGGAACTTAGCAAAGAGGGTGAAATCCTCCACATCAAGGATACGAATTTTTCGTTAGGTGTTTTTCTCTTCTCTCTGCCTTTTCTCCTTGTTGGCCTGGGTATTATTGGAATGGCATTCTTTTTCAGCGGCAGTATGTTGTATGACCTCACCGCCAATGATTCGGTATGCGATACGAGTTATTCTACTGAAGTTGAATTGGGAAATTCGATGTACTGTGAAGATCAATATTCAAGCTATTCCGTGGGCCTTGAATCGGTCGAGATCGCTGATCAGCATTTCAAATATATCGGAGTTAACGATTATGGCGACCATGTTCAAGAATTTCGCTGGTCGGAATACAATGGAATACTGGCCTTAGGCCTCCTCAGTGATGATGGGGATGGTGGGCAAATTTACGATTGTCATCTGTACAAGAAAGCATCATCCTTAGATGCAAATTGGTCCATAGACGATTTGATTGTTCACAATTATTGGGATGCTATGCCAAATTGGTGCTACAATGATGCAACTTCCACAGATGACTTGAATTATTCGCAAGCAGCAAGCCCTTTGTTTGATGGAGAACGATTGTACGAGCTCACCGACGATAATTATGGAGAACTTTATTTCAAAACATACTCGAATATTGATGTGGAGAATAGGATGCTCATGCTGCCGTATGCTCCAATGATGTGGTATATTCCTCTCATCACTTTACTCTTCGGTTTAGTGTTTGGTGGGATGTTCGCTTCGGCGGGAGACCCAAGGAAATTACATGTGAGATTAGACACAGCAGCTCGCACGGTCCACACTGGAAAAGCATGGGCCATAACGCGACTGGGTGGATGGACATGGAATGAAGTTGACTTTTCTTCTATAGTCTTGAAACAATACAAAAAATCGGTGGATCACGTTAGCGGGGGTGGGGAAGATGGCCCTACTCAACATTGGACTACCTATCACAAGGGAATTGAAGTTTCACTTGTTTGCGAAGGTAAACCAATATCGATACTCTTTTTAGAACACGGAGAGCAATTCTCCATGTATGATTCTGCACTCAAGAATTTCTGTAATTCTTTAGGTGTTGAAATGCCGGAAATGTTGAAATTCATCAAGCCAAGTGTTTTGTCAACGAAAACCTATACAGGGATTGAACTGAAGGATTTCTCGGTAAGTGTGTGGGACAGCAATAACGATGCAAAGCATCTCGTGGGTTGGTACAATGACACTTCAAAGTCGAACAACCTCGAATTGCGTGAGGCTTTGAAAGGGGCAGGAATCAAGCGTCTTAGGTCGAACCAAGATGCGCAGAAATTGTTGGATTCTCTCGTCAAACTCCTTGAAGAAGAGTTGGGCGTTAATGCGGTTGAGGAGCCTCTAGAAGAGTATTCTGAAAGGGCGGAAGAAAACATGTCTGAAGAAGACGGCGAAGAGCAGAACGCGCCTTCAGGTTCGTTCTGGAACGATCTTTAGTGCAAAAGTTTCCTCTTGGGGGGGGGTTCTTTTGGCCGCAGTGTATATTTTTCTACCTCCATTCGTCAAATCACTCGCTTGTTGAAAGGTTTTGATTTGTATTGAATGAATCAATGTCCGGGAGAAGTGAATCGATTGAAGTTTTGTCCGGTGGACCTTTTATAGGGTTTAGAAATAAGTTCTATTTATGGCAGGCCGAGAACCAACTTCTCTTTTGGCTAAAGTCGAATCAAAATCATCTTCTCTTTTGGCAAAAGCGGAAACAACCCCCCCTCCCCCCGCGCAATTGATTTTTGAATTGCCGTCAAAAGGGGTCTCTATTGGAATCTTTCTTTTTGCTACTGTTGTTGTCATGGTGGCACTTGGTTTCCTCTTTTCAACAATGTTCTCAACAGAGTCAATAGCCGCGACTCTCGACACCGATGGTGATGGAATCATCGACCGTGAAGACACATTCCCTGGAGATGCCACCGAGTGGCAAGATTCAGATTATGATGGCAAGGGTAACAATGCTGACTTGGACGATGATGGTGATGGATATTCAGATTTCGATGAATCTGAACGTTGCTTGCCGCACACTGATGCTCTTGACCACAAAGATTTCCCACTTGATACTGATGGTGATGGAGAATGTAACACCATTGATGACGATGATGATGGCGATGGTTTTTCTGATGAGGTAGACCTCTTTCCACTAGACAGAACCGAATGGTATGATACCGACGGTGATGGCATTGGAAATACCCTTGACACCGATGATGATAACGACGGTTACCCAGATGCTTTCGATGATTTACCCCTCGACCCAACGGATTGGTCCGACCTAGATGGTGACGGTGTTGGTGATATTCTTGACCTAGATGATGATGGAGATAACTACAATGATTCCATTGATGAATTCCCTCGAGATGCGACTGAGTGGGTTGATTTTGATGGTGATGGGGTCGGGGATAACAGTGACCTTGATGATGACGATGATGGAGTACCTGATGTCCTGGATGCTAACGACTATTCTGATTCGGCCATATCACTGACGCTTCATTCTTTTGAGCTTCTTGATTCCCTTGACATTTTTGATGACTTCTCAGAAATTTATTTTTGTATCGAAGTAAATGGCCAAAATATCGGCTGTTCTCCAACAGGTGAAACTGAAAATTACCTGACGATGGTGAATGATGTTTCTTATGACTTAGAATACGAATTCTTTTTTGATTTGCCGGAGCAAACTTCGTTCCATGAAATTGCGATTTTTGTCTGGGATTCCGACCCTTTTTTGGATGACATCGTCGACATAAATATCGATGAAGATCTCGAGGAATATGTATTCACGATAAACACCACAATAGCCTCAGTTTCAGAACACCATTCTCTCACTGTTTCGGGAGTTGGTGACAATGATGGCTACGACGGAATTCTCGAATTCTCCTATTCTTTCGAGGATTTACGGGTGATGAATTCACCACAATTCACATGGGTTTTTGATTATCAAGCATACAGTCTGTTCCTTGATTTTGACTATTCCTTGTATCGAACATTCAAACTCTACGATCACTCTACATACTCTTGGGATGATTACCAACGCTTCGTCACACCAAATGAAGATTATGTGTATGAACTCGCGATTGAATTACGAGATTTGGCGGTTGCCAATGGATATGTTTCTGAACTTGAAATCGCCAATTTCATTCTTGCTTTCGTTGGAGGTATTCCCTATCAATATGACATCGATGGAATGGGAGTCAATGAGTATCCAAAATATCCCATTGAAATGCTTTGGGAGCATGCTGGAGATTGTGAAGATGCAGCCTCACTGTACATCTCTTTAGTCGAGTCAATTGGTTACGATGCGCTATTGATGCTTCTATTGGTTAAAAGCGGCGAGAATGAAGATTGGGGAGGCCATGCAATGCCGGCGGTATACATCCCAAATTACTCCGGTGGCGACGGCGTTGAATTACCAACAAAGGCTGGTCAGACGTTTTTCTTTGCTGAAGCAACTGGATGGTATGATGGCTATTCCGGTGTAGGAGTCGACGTTTGGTATGATATGGACGAAATTCATCTGTATGATATTGAATGATATTTAGGTGTCTAGAAACATCGTAATCGACATCTTTCTGCTCGAAGACGAATTTCACACTACTAATTGCGACTCAGTCCGCCTTTTTTCTTGCCCTTGCTGAGAGGGTACGTTGATATAGGGGAGGTAAGTGGCAAGGATGCTTGCGTTGTCGAGAACGGCGTTGGCGGCTGAGTCTTCGGACGATGACTGTCGCCATCCTCTTGACACGTGAAGCCGAAGCTATTGCGATCTTGAGAAACCTTCCCCCCACGGAAGCTCGCTCTTGGTCAGGTAGGTGATCGAGATTATGACGTATTTTTGTGTAAGAAGCATTAGTGCATTATACTCTCGCCAATTTTTTTAGGACAGTAATTCAATTTCAATAAATGAATTTGCGACAAGTA
>JABJFI010000010.1 GCA_018662825.1 Methanobacteriota archaeon
AATCCGGTTCCGAATAAATGAAATCGTCAAATCCATCACCGTTAATATCTCCCATGGCGGAACTACCTTCTTCAAGGTCAATAGATGCGGTTGCTTGGAAATTTGGAATAGGGTTAATTCGCCCTTCATCTTGTCCTGAAAGACTACGTAACAATTGTATTGTAGTGATGCCATTATCTAATGAAGTTGTAGCAATTTGTTCGACTGCATTTGTGTCAAGACCCATGCCGATGTTATCACCAAGGTTTGAATCTCGAACAAGGACTCGTTGGTCATATGTGGTACCGTCATAGCGAATCAATCGAACTTCTTCACCAGCAGTATACAACAAATGAACTACTCCGTTTGGGTCTATTTGCATTTCAATTGAGTGTCCAATTGGGCCAACGTCGAGAAGGTTGTCGTACCACAAGTTTCCGCTGTAATTAAGTTGCCATAACGAGCCATCTACGTCTCTGAACACTGCGTATTCCAATTGATTTGGAAGAAGAACCATTTCGATATCAGTCGGTTGAACATCATATCGAATTGTGATTTTTTGCCACGAGAGTTCAGAGAAGACTGAGTTTGGATAGGCGATATGAGCGGATTTGATGTTGTCCCCATCTGCATAGAGTACGTATTGACGCCCATCCTCATTTACAGCAAGAGCACAATCCACAAGAGGGGTTGCATTTGCTGGAGCAACAGAGTCAACCAAATACATCGACCAACCTGATTGAACAGAAGAATAAGATTCGTTTCCACCGTTGAGAGAACCAACGTAGACATTTCCTTCTTCTGTCGTCCAACATGCATCAAAGCCTTCATCGTGGCTCAGTTGAATATCCGGAGTGCCCATTGTTTCATTTGGCAACATCTCAAGAATTTCCGTCATCCAAATGTCTAGTGCTGATTCTTCACGAACGGTGGCATCATCTAATCCATCAAAGGCAAAATTTGTTCCAGCAAATTCATGGCTATTTGAGTTATTAAAAGGCACATAGTCACTAGAAGACTGAATCATTACTTCATTCAATTCAGTTTCTGGTTCCGGCGAATATTGTACCAATGGAGAAAAAAGATGAACGACAAACAATAGGGAAAGCAGCAATGAAACTGTGGGAAAAGGTCTGTTCGCTTCCGCCGCCATGCCCCCGTGTCGGTCGACATCCTTGAAAACGCTTCTTGAAGTTTGCATCCATTGACCCCCGTAGGGGGTCATAACACCCAACAGCAAATCGTCCCTTTCATATCGGCCAATGCGTGAGTTTGACATCATAGAACACCTCGCCGAAGTATGGCGGCGAATACCTATCTTGTCGTAGCCAATGGCCGGTGGCCGAAAGAAGAGGTTTGGAGGCCTTTGGTCAAAGATGCTAATCACCTCATTGCCTGTGATGGAGCTGCCAATCAATGTCTTGCACAACAAATCTCGATAGACACTGTCATTGGCGATATGGATAGCATTTCGAAAGAGGTTCAGATTCAACTTCAGCAACAATCACATCTGCAATTTATCCACCAAGAGGATCAACAAAATAACGACTTGGCAAAAGCCATCAAGTGGTCTATTGACCAAGGTGCAACTCAAATCGAAGTCATTGGTATTGAAGGAGGGGATTTCGCTCATCAATTCGCGGCGATTTTAGCCCTTTGTGAAATGCCTTCAAACACTCGTTTGCACACGGCAGATTCTATTATTCAATTAATCGAAAATACAGGCTACAAAAACGCTTCTATAGAAAAAAACTCTGCGTTTTCCTTGTTTGCAATTGGCACCGTAAAAGGCGTTTACCTAACCGGTGCCAAATGGAATTTGGACAATCAAGAATTGAAACCGGGTACGCAAGGACTTCACAATGTAGTTGAAGGGAATTGTTTAGAGATTGAATATTTATCAGGCAGACTCTTGCTCTTTTTGGATCGTTGAAGAGGGTAAATGCCTGCGAAGCATTTCAGAATAACTTCCTTCTCCATCCCATTCTTGAGCTACTAGGTCGATTCGCGCTTGTTCAAGAGTAGCCTCTAATCCACCCCAATCTTCCACCAATCCAAGTTTAAGTGCTGCACGAGGAGTATAGCCTGGAAGAAAATTCCGCCACAAAAATGGCACACGCCCGGGTGTAACTCGGTTTACCATGCGAACGATTGAGGTATTGCATGTTGTCAAAAAGGAATGATACCATTCTGGATTTTCAGCAAGTTGGTTTGCCTTAGCGGCTAAGCGTCTAAGCATGTCCTTATCTTTACCTGGAGGAGTAATGGCTCTGAACATGTAATCCTTATTGCCTCTAGCATTGGTTCGCAATCCGGTTAAATCTCTTTCAAAACCAACCAAGAGATACAATTCGAAATTACGCCAAAGACCATCCCATGGGTGGTATCGTTGCTTGACTCTTCGACGTGCTTCAAATGAAAAAGAAATACAGGTGCCATCATTGAATTCGAATGTCAAGTAGGTATGTGCCATTCCATGAATAGAATGAAAATGGTCAACGATAAACCAAATGTCCTTGAGTTCTTCAACATCAACAACCACTTCATCGGCCCAAGATTCATCTCGGTCTCGAGTTGTTCTCCAAAAGAAATCTCGAACATTTCTAAACGTGATTTTACTTCCTTCGATTGTTGTTGTTGTTACAAATTCACAATCCGAATTCCAATTTGCTTCTTTTTGAGGTTTACGAGGTCGAACTCTGATAAACCAAATCACGACACAGAGGGCAATAATACTCGAAAAAGAAAGGAGCAATATTTCCAACATCTAGCCTCACCATTTGTGCCATATTCTAAGTTGGTTATCCCACCAATCTGTAACGCCATCTGGATGTTGACGCCATAAGATCCCATCATTGTCGGTCATTGTTGGAAGGCCTTGTGCATCTGGAGAGCCATCTGCAAGAATCATCGGCATTGGTCCGAGGTTGCGTAAAGCGCCTGCATCAGTATCATCTTTTACTCGGACCAAGAGTAAAAACACAACAATACAGACTATGATGCCCAGTGCCCCTATCGAGAACCAGCCTACTGATTCTGTCGGTGTTTCTTCACCAAAGGAACGGCTTGGGAGTGTGGCTGCTTCTTCCTCAGAGAGGTTCAAACCTGGAAGTCTGACCAAATTAATTCCATGTAGGGTTCGTATTTTTTCGTTGTTAACGACTTCCAAAGTAATCAGATGAACTCCCGCTGGAAGAACTGAGCAATCATAGGTTGTACTACGATTACCTGGGAGAACAGTACCTTGAACAGTCCATGTCTTTTCAAAGGTTGAAAAATCAACTCCAAACATATTTGGAATCATCGTGATTTGGCAAGGATTATCGGTGACATTTTGATTACCAATAACATCCAAAGAAAAAGCAGGAGCAGGGCGATTATTGATGGTGAGATTGAGCCAATATTCCGCAGTTTGTCCCAAGTCATTTCTGTAGGCTTCCTTGAGAACATATTCTCCCGCAGGCCAATGCGAACAATCCAAAATGGTTTGATTGTCGAGGACAGTGAATGGGGCTCCTGAGAAAGTTCGTATTCCTGATGCATCGTATCTAGGGCCAGTTTCATCAGCAAATACACGGTTTATCGTGCAATCATCACCTGTTTCAATCCATCCTGGTGCATTTAAATCAAGCATTAATTGTGGCGTTTTCAAAGCAGGTTTGAGGACATATGTTGGTAATTGAATCGTAGTTATTTTATCACCATCTTGATTGATAAATTCAAGTCTTAGAGCATGCTCTCCTTCCGACCAAGCATCGTATACTAAACTCGCATTGGATTGACCTGTGAAAGCCATGTATTGCTCTTCTTGGACTTCTTTATCCTTGTGAAGTCCGTGCAATCGCAATTCAATTTCAGTCCATTCAGAAGAAGAATTTAGAATAACTACTACTCGAATTGAATCCGGTTCACCGTCTTGATTCATATCCATAGTGTCGTTTCGCAAAGCAACCAAGGTCAAACCTTCAGCAGCAAGTGCATCTTCGGCCGCAGAGGGTTCCGCTTGAACTTCCTGGACAAGACCATTCGGGAATAGAAGACAACCGAGTAGTAGTGAAACAAGCAACAGCGGAGCCATTCGTTTGGTCTCATTCATTGGTCTCACCCCCTTGTTCTGGTGCTGGTTGTATGGGGGGCAACTCCATTCCAGCCGGAATTGGGAGTGGAGGTAAATTCTCCAAAGGTGTCATCGCCGCAGGCACCACTTCCATTGTAAGTGCATCTAAATTAGAGGTGTCTTTTGATTCAAATAATTCATCTTGAATAATTTCAGTATCGCGCCCCTTACGAACGATTAGGGCGAAAGTTGCTCCAAGAATGAAACCAAATCCAATGACCAAATAGGTAAGCCAAGATGCTGCTGGGTCTTCCCCTAGAATCGCAACTGCAGCTGAAAATTCTCCGTATGAGTCGGACCAGCCATCTCCATTTGAATCAACACAGCCTTGCGCGTCTCGTTTTGAAATACCCGCAATGTCAGGACAATCGTCTCGAAGAGCGCCCAAAGGAACATCACCGTAACCGTCACCATCTGTATCTCGCCATTGAAGAGATTCTGTCGGGAATGAGTCTGCTGAACCGTGAGGGTGGGCTTGCCAACTATCTGTTGGGTCAGACCAACCATCACCATCGGTGTCACGGCATCCAAGCCGATCAAGAAGCGAAGTGCCACGTACTTCGGGGCATGCATCACCTTGATTGCCGTCTTTAGAATCTCCAAATCCATCTCCATCTGTGTCTCTAGATTGTGTTGGTTCATGGATAAAGGCATCACCTAAATCAGACCAGCCATCACCATCGGTATCCGGGCAACCCCAGCGGTCTCCGCCAGAAGATGGGCCAACTGAAGTTCCTGCTTGACTTGGACAAACATCTGCAGTTGTACCAAGAGGGTTGTCACCACGTCCATCACCATCAATATCGTGCCATTGCGTGCTATCCATCGGCCAAGCATCACCTTTTCCACCAGGACTTGCTAACCAAGAACTGGTTGGGTCAGACCAACCATCTTCATCACTGTCTGGGCACCCCCAGCGGTCAAAAGTAGACGAGCCTTCTGTCGTTCTACAACCATCTCCACGATAGGCGATTCGAAGTGTTTGACCATCAAAATATTCGAGATTGTCACCGTATCCATCGTCATCGGTATCATACCACTGGCTCTCATCATTGGGGAATGCATCGGCAAATCCATTCGGATGAGCAATCCAATCGTTGGTAGGGTCAGAATAGCCATCGGTATCGACATCTCTACAACCAAGACGGTCGAAGCGAGAAATCCAACCAGATTCGACTTCTTCAGCTGATGAAAATACGCAAACATCTCCTTCATAGCCTTCCAAATTATCTCCATAACCATCACCGTCAGTATCTCGGTATTGAGATTCTATGAAAGGGAAATCATCGATTTGGGTCGCACCATAGGATTGATTGTCACCCCAACCATCTTCATCGGAATCCGCCCATTGAGTAGGATTGTCAGGGAAATCGTCGACAAGAAGTGCGCCTTCTGATTGATTATCTCCCCACCCGTCATAATCACGGTCTTGCCATTGTGAAGGTTCCAATGGGAATGCATCTGAACCATTGACTTTGGTCCAATTGGCATCACCATCTGAAAAACCGTCCCCATCTGTATCTGTGCAACCATAACGGTCGCCTGTTGAAGTGCCGGTGATGAATGGACAAGCATCGGGGGTTGAAGCATTGAACAGCCAATTTCCTATTCCCCAGCCAGCACGTGAAAGATTCCAATCACCATCTTCCCAATTATCTCCAAAGCCATCTGCATCGGTATCGTTCCATTGCGTTGCATCTAGCGGGAAAGCGTCGCCAAATCCTATTGGATGAGCATACCAAGCAGTCACTCCATCCAAAGCACCTGGGTCTTCATCCGAATAACCATCGCCATCTGAATCGAGGCAACCAAATCTATCTTGGAGTGAATACCCTCGACGGAATGGGCAATGGTCGCCTTCGAATCCATCCAAATTGTCACCATAACCGTCGTTATCACTGTCAAGCCATTGACTTGGTTCACTGACAAATGCATCGGCCCCATTTTGTGGCCCCCAACCCGAATCTGGGTCAGACCATCCATCAGAATCCGAATCTGTGCAACCCTTTCTGTCGTTGGTTGATGTTCCAACAAGGTCCATACAATCATCTTCGTTATCGATAAATCCATCTTCATCAGTATCTCGATTGGATTTGTCAATTGATGGAGTGAGGGTATAATCAAAGCCATCGTTACACCAAGAGTCTTCAGACTTGATTTTGACATAGACAAATGTTGCAGAATTCACTGTTGTCGAAAGTACCTTTGTCGAGGCTCCGTCATCTGCTGAAGTATCAACAATTGTACCACCTTGGGCGTTAAGCAATGAAAATTTTCCCGTCCAACCATCTCCAGGACACCACCAAGCGGGTCCATTCATTGTACCGGAAAAGGTAACTTGAACGATGTCGCCTTTCTTGGCCTCTATCTTCCAAAAATCTGTTTGGTCATTCCCTGCATCACAGTCAGGGTCACAGACATAACCATTGGAGGTCACCCCATCTGTCAATGGATTCGCACTCTGAATAGTGTCATCAGCGGCAACTGGAGGAATCATCGAAAGCATCATCGCGGCGAGGCAAATGGCCACCGACCGCTTCGCGAGCATGTCTCTCCAAGTGGCGGTGTGCCTATGAACACCTCGCCTACTATGACACCCTACGGGTGTCAGGCTCATTCAAACAAATTGCGACTTGCTAAAACCAACTCTTCGATTGAAAAGAGCGGCATTTCAATTGAGTTATTATTTGAGTCATTAACAATACTGTGAGATGATGCCATGTCGCCTCGAATGAATTTAATGTAACGCTGTTCTTCGTTTTCCTCAAATGGGTGAAGGCCAACATTCTCTTGGTAGGCAATACCCATCCATGACCCATCAGGAGACATCACTGTTTCAAAGAAATCGTGCAAAGCATGTGTATCGCCACTACTTTCTTCATACGCAGTCACAGTATGAAGTGGTGTTGGATCAACGATTCTGAAGTCCCATTCATCGCCTTCCACCGGGGCTTTTAGTGCTCCAGCATAGAGGTACCAATCTTTGCCAGCAACATAGCCATCATCACTGTAATTTTGGTCATAATCCAAACCATAGAAAGCCAAACTTACCACTTGGTCTTCGGTAATAGATACGAAGGGATACATGTTGATTCCTCGGTCGAATGCTGTGGCGTTCCATGATGACCAATTTGTCCCGTTATCATATGACACTGCGACACGCATAGCCCATGGACCAGTGTTACCATTCGGACAATCCGCCCAAGCCACGACTACCATGCCTCCTTCGTTATTGTTGACAACAGGGTAACCCTCGGGGCAATTCCCTTCTCGTGGTCCAACTTCAACAGGATCTTGCCAAGAGCCATCACTTGGGCTTGGCCCTGTTCCGCGCCCATAATCATCACTGATTCTGACTTGAACTGTTCCTGAATCCGAATCGGCATTTTCTTGAGCTACAAAGACATAGGGGCCGTCATTTTGGCCGGAGATGGTTGACCATCCACCGGGCATTGCATAGCATTGAGTAAATGGGGCCCGTCCAGTTTCCGAGTGATAGTACCAGTAACGACCTATATCTCCTGAACATTCTGGAGGTGAGGCACCAGAATTACCGAGATAGTGTATGATACCATCACCTTGAGCAGCAACCCATGGACGGTCATCTGCAGCCATAGTATTCATTCGTTCACATACTGAAGGGGAAATGTAGGTATTGCCGCCGTCTTCGAACATGTGCCACCAGTTATCTTCTAATGTGGTGTCAAGGTAGTAGACAACGTCGTTGGCATCAACTGCAATATCTCCTTCATCACCAAGGCATTCGGAACCTGAACCTGTTACACTACCGGCAAGAGAACGAAGCATACCTCCAGGAGTCGGTTCGAAGTTATCTCCATGGCCCCACGTCTCGCCATTATCATTTGAAATCCAAAACCATGAAGCCCAATAATCCCACGAGGTTTGAGCAGCACCACTGTTGGGGTCGAACACCTCTCTGTCGGAAGTACAAGAATACCATAATCCTGGATCATCTCCCAAGATTCCGGGAATTGGTGCTTCCTCACCGCCCCACCGCAAATCTTTGTGGGCCGTGACGAATAAATTGCCTTCACTATCGATGGAAAGGCTCGGTTCATAGCCGACTCCGTATCCTTCGTAACCAGCATCTTGACCGTTA
>JABJFI010000009.1 GCA_018662825.1 Methanobacteriota archaeon
ATGAAAGGCGTCGGCGGCAAGGAAAGCCACCAGAAGAGGTGCCTGATCTTTGGGACATCGAATTTTATCGCAGATGCGTCCTCGAAATGACTCGCTCTACAGGCGTCGCTGTTTTCCTCTCTGCGTTAACTACAATTGTTGGTTTCTCAGTACTAATCGCACCACAAATCGTGTCAGTAGCACCAATTCGCTCCGTCGGTGTTACGCTTTGCCTTGGAATTCTTTCTACACTTATCTTCAGTATTATTTTGGTACCTACGTTGTCTTGGATGCTTCGATTCAACAAACGAACCAATCCGTCAATGTGGAAGGAAATTGCAACATGGCCTGTATATGGGTTTGTCTTCATACTTCTTGGAGCAATAGTTGTCACTGGATATGGCGTGAGTCATTTAGATGAAATGAATGAACCGATTACTGGTTCTTCAGAGGCGCCCGATGGTATTGAATCTTTGAATACGCTCGCAAATTATTCAAGAGCATTTAGTGGAGGGCAAACATCTCTGTTTATTTTTGATGCTGAGGAACGTACCCTTCAGGCTGAACAAAACAAAACCGATAATATTCGGGACCTTCCAGTATTGGATGCAATCGATGCACTGGAATTGAAAATTGGCCAAGTCGATGAAACAAATACAACTAGTATCATTACCTTCTTGAAAACTATTCCCGCAACGATTACCCTTGCAGACGGTGTGACATTGTATGAAGGAAGCCTTTGGGATTTACTTCATGAACCATGTTGGGAAAGCAATGACCCGATTGAATGCAATGTTTGGCTGAGCCTCGAACTTACTGGCCAAGATGGCCGACAAGGTTTGAGAAAGGATATGGTAAATGTGGTATTCGACACACTCTCGGATGAAGTGCGGTCGATGCTGTTAAATGAACTAGGAACAAAAGCTATTGTCTATGTTACTCAACCCTATATGAATCTCAATGTGGCAGGAGAATTACGCGATGAAATCGATTCACTGCTAATCAATGAACCGTCGGTTGATGGACTTACAAGAACCTCATTACTCACTGGCGGATTACCTGTTTCTCTTGATATTAATGACGGAATTCACAACGCTCAGACATTAACCACTATCATCACAATGCTTGTTCTAACTATTCTCTTATCCATTGTATTCCGCTCCCCTAGACTTGGTATCTACACCATGATTCCTGTAGCAGTTGTAATCTTGTGGCAACCATTATTGATGAAAAGTGGAGATGTCAATGTCAATATCTTTACAGCCATGATTGGTACAATTGTTTTCGGGATTGGTGTTGATGATTCGATACACGTGATGCATAGAATACAGGAAGAAGGGGAGACGCCAACCGGCATTGCAAAATCTATAGAAGAGACCGGTCAAACTATTTTTGAAACTACTGCCACCACGGTATCCGGTATTGCTGCAGGTTGTATTGCGGCATTCCCTGGATTGGTGAACTTCTTCGTTATCATGTGCCTCTTAATCTTCTTTGCTTTCATTACAAGTACATTCTTACTTCCTGCAGTAATTACTGCTGAGCATTCACTGCGAGCGAAAATTCGCGGTGATGAATCATGGATAGATTATGGCGATGGCATTGCCTTAGCCTCAGCTCTCTCTATGAAACCGCTTGAAGCAGTACTTATCGAAGATTAGTTCATCTAAGTGGAGGGAGTAGGGAGTAAGCCCCTTTCTGTTACCTTTCGGTGACCGCATTCAACTTAGCATCCTACCTGCCCCTCGACGTGCCGTGTCAGCAGGGCGGTTTGGACTTGCTCCAACGGGGTTGCTCGTCTCATCGACCACAAAGCAATCTCTGTTTTTCAACATCATTGTACACACCTTGTATCGTTCGTTTCTGCAGCATTGACCTGACCATTTCTGTTCTCTCACTTCTGTAAGCCGTTTGCACTATGGAGAGGGGACTTTCCTCAGAGTCGAACTCTGTCAGCGGCCCTCCTACTCCCTCCATACTGCGGTTAGCATCACCGCTTCAAAGTCTTCGGATGATGAAAACATCACTTGTATGGGTTTTCACCAGGTGATGCAACTTGCTTAGTGCCACCATATGGCCCTGTTATTGCTTCATGAGATTGAGCAACCGGAGGTTTTAGGCCAGGAAGTGATTTCTGCACCACCTGTCTTTGGTTTGCATCCCACTGCTTTGGTTGAGGTGATGTTTTGAGACCAAAAATCAGCAAACCAACTAATGACACTGTCAATAAAAAGATTACAACCAAGAGCACTGGATTAACTGAAGAGATACCAGCAAGAAGGCCTTCAGAACGCTGCTCATCTACATAGACGGTTTCTGTTTGAGCAAGAGGTCCATTGATTATTTGGAATTCAATCCACATGGTTCCTTCTCGGTCAGGGATCCAATCTTTAGAATAGACATAGGTGGTTCCTGCTTCAATTTGAATGCCGCGAGCGTCAATTCTGGTTCGGGCTCCGTTGCTTTCGACCAATTCAACAAAAATCTGAGCGTCACCATCTGCTAGGCCGGAATTGCTTATTGATACACCAAGGCTTACAGTATCACCTGCTGCAATGTTATCACTTGGCTTCATTTCCGGTGTACTGAAGGTGTATTCTGCAATTCGTTGTTCGAGAACCCAAACCGCAAGTGGAGCATCAATATCGTTGAAAACAGGGTTTATTTCATGGCCAGAGCGGTCTTGTCCTGTTGCCCAAATTCTCAGTTCAAGAGCATCATTTCGCATTGTTGAAGTCAATAACTCATCTAAATTCAAAACAGCTACACATGGGATTTCATCACCAAATGCTCGTCCACCGATAACAGAAAGTGATAGACTCCCATTAATGACAGATTGACTGGAAAGTCCTATTCCTTCAGGATGGACTGCCCAATTTAATTGCAAGGAATCCTCATCCAATCGGTCAGACTCAGAAATGAGGATTTCTAGTGGTATGGCTGACCAAGTGGACTCGGAAATTGTGAGCCCATTTGCTGGAGATGGTACGCCGACGACTGAAGGAACTTGGTCATCTACTATGAACCATGCAGAAGGTGTGTTTGGAGTGCGGTCAATCGCTCCATTAGGAGGTTGATGTAGTGATGTAAATAGTCCGTATGAACCAGATGCTAATGGTGCTGTAATTATTCCCGAAAATGTGCCATTTAACGTGTCAAAATTAGCCTCACTTGTGCCTAAAGTCAATTCTAGGTCAATGGGTTGTACGACTGCTCGTGATGAACGGTACCATGTGAGTTCACCACCGACTTCAATATCTTCACGTGGTTGAACCCAAGTTCCGAGGGTACTAACAACTTCTCCATCAATTTCGTAAGAGAGTGTTTGCGGGTCGACTTGCATTTCACCTGAAAACCTCCAACTCAATTCTGGAACAGCCAATGTGTTGGATTGGCCGCGGAAATCTTGAACGTATACGGTCGGGACACGGGTCAGGCTTATATCGGGGTCAAAGCCCCATTCAAGCGAAAAATTCACTTCGAGTGTGCCTTCAGATGAGAACAATTCTGAACCTTGCGATGGTGTGAAATTGCAGGACTCAATGTCTAGATAGATGTCGAGGCTTATGCATTGCTCAGTCGAAGCATTCCACTTTAGTACAATCGGTTCATTTTGATTTCCAGCCAAATCTAGTTCAACATAAGAGATGTCTGAAATTCCATTCAAATCCCACAATGGGAGATGCAAGATGTTGGATTCTCCTGGATGTACCCAAATTGAATCACCAATATTCCAACTTGCTGGAGTTGAGCCAAGTTGTGGCGAACCATCATTATTGATTTGGATGTTAAACAAAGGTTGGTCAAATGTTCCAGCACCAAGCATCATGTTTCCAGCAGGGTCTGCAACTTCCAACCAACCACTGAAGAAAGAGCCGCTAAATGCATCAGTGGTATCCAATCCCAAGGAATAGGTCCCTTGGACTAAACTCAAATTATCTGGTAATTGGAGTAGTTGGATCTGCACTTCTTCTTCCTGCATAGCGCCATCAAAATTGATATCGTCAACCCAAGAACGCCAAAGGTGGGCCTTTGCATGTGAAGGTAAGATTGGTCGGTCTGCGATGATGAAATCAATGGTTGTCAATGGACGAGCATCAACGTGGTCAAATTCTGATACACTAACTCCAAGCAATTCAGGGTCGACGGTATCAAATTCGAAAATCACACTGCTAGGAACATCGTAGACAATGCTTTGCCCACTGAGTGGAGTGACATCTATGGAGAGTGTGACATTTTCTCTATTAACTGGGGCTTTCCACTGGAATGATACGATACCATCAGAAATAATTGAAGATGATTGGACTTCTGTACCGTCTACGAGGAAACGAACTAAAGTAGAGCCTGTGCGTGGAGAGGGGCTGAATGGCACGTTTTCGAAACCGAGTTCGACTTCAACTACGACATCATCACCAGGGTTGAGGTAGGGTGCTGAAAGAATCGATTGGACTTGGTTTTGATTGACTATCGCCCAATTCTTTACTGCGATATCATTTTCAACACCATTCGAGTCACCCAAACCGAAGTTCATACTCACTGGAAGCATCGGTCCAGAAGGTGCGTTGAGATTCACTGAAACGCTCAGAGATTCTTCATCATTCCATTGCTCAGTAAATTTGAACCGATGATCAATTTGTAAGATTGAACCACTTCCAAGCATTCGAATCTCGCCATCTGCTCCGTTGTGCGACCATAGCATGGATGTCGCCTGATTAAGGCAACCATTGACCGCCGAGCCGGAGAGAGGGAGTGAAAGTGTTTGGCAGCGTGTATGTGATTCAGTGGTTTGTCCTTGGAGGTGCAATTCGACAGACCAACTATTGGCTTTGACATATGATTCAGCATCGTTAACACCTAAGTTGGAGAAATCAAAGGTACTTGTGACTTCAATCCAATCTGTCGATGGTGTGAAAGTATCTGTCACATTCGAGACCGTGATGGAAATAGGTTCAATCGAACTTTGTGTCGATTGCTGAACCACTGTCATCCTAATAGCACCAGAAGATGTCATTCGGATTGGAACGGTCAATTCCTTTGTACCACCAGACGCTGTTACCGATTGTAGGGCATCATTCAATGCAATTACGACTGCATCAGTTGAACTAAATTGTAATGCTAAACTGGCATCATATGGCGCAAAGAGTCCCCCAAACAATACATCAGCGTTTGTTGTAGAAGAGCCAAGCCTAAGAGTGACTTCGACCATTGAGAGTCCTTCAACACCTTCAGTAGCAGATGCTTGGGAGAGCGCGTTATTCATTGAGCTCAATTCACTAGATGTGAGTTGAATCACTTGAAGGTCTTGTAGGTTGGTCAGAGATGAAGACATGAAATCTTGACCATCTATCGACATGGTGACGAACGGTGAAACCATTGCTTGCAGAGGTGAAGCAACTCCAAATTCAAAGGCATCTACACCTGCTGCTGGTAGGAGGAAGGTGAATGCTGCTGCATTCGAAGGTGAAGAAGAATGCGATTGCCATATTGCACCATCTTTCAATCGGTCTTGAATTCCGAGGCGGCCGATTCCATCGCCCTCAAGCGACCAATCGCTGACTCCATCCAGCCCGATATCGATTCGGAGACCGTCAGCCACACTTGTTCGAATCATTTCCACATCAAAGGAGTCGAGTGTCCAACTGCCGCCAGTGGATATCGCACGGAACTGGACGGTGAAATGCGGGGATGTGAGCCATTGTGTCCCTTCGTTGAGATTGACCCAATTTGCTCCACTATCAAGTGTATATTGCATCACGCCATTACCTGTCAATGAGCAATTTGAATCAAAGCCCGCAAATCCGGCTCTAACGTTAAATGGAGTAGAAAGCAAACTTCCAGTGCCGGAAATTTGACCAGGCGACCAAGTAGCTGTTTGCAATTGCCAACCCATTCCAGTAGGGTCCTCCTCAAAGTCTTCGACTATTTTTCCTTCAAAGTGAATCCCATGAACAGATGGTACGCCACCTGATTGGCTCTTCATGTGAATACTGAGCCGAACGCTTGGATAGGCTTCCCAATCAATCATTCCGAGGTCGATTGATTTGGCTATCGAGTGTTCAAAGCCTGGAACTGCTTGGTTGGTTGATGCATCGAGCAGCCGCCATTCAAGAATTTCACCTGCTGGAATCTCCGCATCTAGGTGCAGATAACCAAATGTCCTCATTTCACCTTGTCCCAACATCGTGGGGCTAAAAGGGGCTGATGTCCAATTTCCTTCACCTGAGGATACCCCCGAACCGCTTGGCATAACTGAAACATCATCAATATTCCAGCCATCATAGGTCACCGAACTGTCGGTTGTTCCAATTCCGAAACGAACTTGGAAAGATGGATTATTCGCTACATAATTTGTGATGCTGATTGTTTGTTGGTAGAAACTACTGTCAGAAGTGTAACCGGAGGAATACACAGTAGACCACGAGCCTGTTGCACCTTTGACAGCCACATACGCATGGTCCCAAGAGGCGCTTTCCACACCGAGGCGTTTCATAAAATTCAATTCCCAAGAGCCAGAGCATGAAGAGCAATTCATTACAGGAGATGTTGCCCAAATTGTCGAGCCAATGTTGTTTGGATAATTACCATTGTATGTGTATATCGCTTTTGTTCCACTGCTTACTCCATTATTTGGACCAAGAACGCTGTCATAACCCCAAAGCCAAGCAGGTGAACCCAATGTCCACCCGTGGTTTGAATTTTCAAAATCCCATTCCCAGCCTTGGGGTAGAATAGTTAGCGATGAACCGTTGACATCGACACCGTCGTAGACTGTGTTGGTCGAAAAATCAAGAGCGTCGGTAAGAGAATATCCAGATGAAGATGGTAATCGAGCCGATTCAAGATTCAAATCAAGCGATTGTAATGCTTCTCCATCACTTACACCAAGACGGGTGTTGGAATTGGCCCCATCTGGGAAAGAACCAATCGAAAGTAAATTCGATTGACCCATAGGAGTTGGTGTTTCCAATGACAATTCACTATCGGTGAGGGTATCATCAGGATGGATGCTATAACCTTGCATCAGGGTTGAAAGTAAGAACAAAATTACCACTGCGGAGCAACGAATTGGCATGGCTCTCACTGACCCCATAGTATACCCTACGCCCCCTTTTAGGTCAAAAGTCTTCGGCAACTCTATTTTCATCCCGTAGGGATGGTTAATACAAGTTAATTACGAGCAAAATGCTCAAGGGCTTGGCCTTAGAACCACAATCATGACCGATGTCGAGAGGCTGAAAAAAGATGCTGGAATTGCTGCTTGCTCGTATGTCAGCAGTGGAATGAAAGTAGGCTTAGGGACTGGCTCCACAGTCAAACACACCGTCATTGAACTGGGCCGAATGATTGCTGAAGAAGGCCTAGAAATTGTTGGAGTTCCAACATCACTGGCAACGGAAAAACTAGCACTTGAAGTAGGAATTCCTCTAGTCAAACTTTCAGACATCGATGGGCTTGATGTCGTAATAGATGGGGCTGATGAATATGACCCACAATTTCAACTCATCAAGGGTGGAGGGGCTGCACTCTTGAGAGAGAAAATCGTCGCGCAAGAATCAAGTGGAATGGTCGTGGTTGCAGATGATAGAAAGCGTGTCGAAAAACTCGGAGCATTCCCCCTTCCTATCGAAATAACTCCATTCGCCCATCAGGCAACTATTCGAGTACTAGGACGGACATTGAATTGCCGAGTTAATTGCCGAATGGCCGGCGACAACCCAGTCATCACCGACAATGGAAACATGATCGCCGATGCCCATTGCGGGCCCACTATCCAAGACCCAATTGGTATGGAAAAGGAGATTCTCAATATCGCTGGTGTAGTTCAAGTTGGCTTATTCAACAATATGTGTGATGTTGTTGTTCTTGCTGGTGCAAACGGGGTTGAAACTTTTGTTAATCCAAATGGACGTCTGAAGTGAACTTCTATCTCTCAATCGTTAAATACGGGTGGTTAAGACCGTTGGATGGGCCTGTAGCTTAGTCAGGTAGAGCGATGGACTCTTAATCCATCGGTCGCGGGTTCGAACCCCGTCAGGCCCGCCGCACAATCAACACTATTCTGTAGGGATGCAGATGCCGAGGATTTGTTCTCGATGTATTTTTCCAAAGTTGTGAGAATCATCGCTTGCCATAGGGTCTGGGTTATCCCCTACCAAGAATACCATTTCATTTTCAATTGAATGGATTCTTTTTACAATCTGCAACTCTGAATGAAATGGGTGTTTTACCAAAACAATATCTCCAATCGAGGGTTGATTCAAAACAAGAGGTCGTAATTCAAATTCGGTTCCATCTGGGAACGTAGGCCACATGCTATCACCCGAAATTCTAACTCGGAGTGCCGACATTATAGAACCTCAACTGGCTCGAATCCAAGGTACTTCTCGGCCTTTAACCGACCAAAACATATTGTGTATTTCTTCGATGGCATCCATAAGTTCCTGAGCGTGTTGAGCAGATACTTCAACTTTGCAGGCGCTGCACAATTTTGCCGCATTCCAAAATGTTTCATGAAGTTCAGGGAGGGTTTCAAGGTGCATAGGTTTGAAGAAATCTGTCCACAATACCAGCAATTCATGCTTGCACTTTTGTGCCTCTTCTTCCTTGATTGCAGCATAACGACTCATGGTGTTCATGTATGTCGCCATTGATTCGGAGCTGAAAACTTGGGGATATTCTAAAGCAAGCATTTTCTTGGTCATTGATTGAACTGCTTCACCTGCAATACGGGCGCTTGCCGGGTCGTAAACTCCACAAGGTCCATCGCAGTGGGCTGAGGCTTCAATCAGTGTATACGGTATCTCTTCCATGGCATTGGGATTCGGAACAAGCCTATCAATATGTGCTTGCAATTCAAACGACAATCGTTGTGCCTGCCTCTCCTCGAAGGGCAAGAAGTGCATCGCCGGGTTGACATAAGATTGAACTCAATCCGGGTCGATGCAAGGCCGCTTCCATTAGGCTGCCAATTTTTGGTGCCATTGAACCTGCTGGAAATTCACCTTGCTCCATTAACCGCTCACATTCATCTAAAGATAATCGATGATGGGTTTTTTCATTTTTCCCACCAAAATCGGTTCTAACTGCATCAATGGCGGTTGAAATGATTAGTGCATCTGCTTCCAATTGAATGGCCAAAAGTGCAGACAAACGGTCTTTATCGATGACTGCAGGAACACCTACGTAGTGGTCTCCTTTTTCGACAATCGGAATGCCCCCTCCGCCTCCGCAAACAACAACTGCATGTAATTCAACCAATTTTTGAATCACAGGTAAATCAACAACTTTCATCGGCAAAGGACTTGCAACAACCCGTCGTGGGCCTTGAATCGTTTCGGCAATATCCCAATCGGCTGACATCACAATTTCGGGTGAAAGAACCGGTCCAACGGGTTTTGTCGGATTTGTGAAGCCATTGTCATTACCATCAACTAAGACTCTGGTGATGATACAAGCAGTTCGTTCAGGTCTCCTCCTTCGATGCAATATCGAATCGAGGTTCAATGCCAATGAATGACCTATCATGCCTTGCGTGGCAGAAACCCAACTGTCCATCGATTGAGACTGATTTGAATCTAATTCCATGAGATGACCCACCTGCGGGCCATTTCCATGGGTAAGTACAACTCCCCATCCGGCCTCCAACAAGTCGATGACATCTGACATTACTCGGGCAAGTACTCCGGCGCTTTCGCCCCCTTCATTAGCAATTGGAGATGAAAGAGCATTACCGCCGATGGCATAGACTGCGATTCGCGTCACATCTGCGTTGCGTCACTGAAAGGGTTTGACCCTTTGCCTTTGAAACATCGAAAGTAGGAGGATTTTGCGACTTGAAGCAAATACCCAATAGGTGACATTGAATTAGAGAGGGCGCCACCCTCAGACAGGTGCGAGCATGGTAAAGACCATTTGGATTGGAGATGTTCAGGCAGGAAAGTATGACGACCAAGAGGTTGAGTTGAAAGGTTGGGTGAAACGCGAACGGGGAAGTAACAAGATGCGTTTTATCGTTCTACGCGATTCAACTGGTACGATTCAATGCGTTGTTAAAAAGGATGCAATTGGTGAAGAATTGTTCCACGATGTCAAGAATGTTCTTATCGAAACATCAGTCATCATCACTGGTCTTGTAAATGCTGATGAACGGGCAGATGGCGGTCATGAAGTGATTGCGACTTCTTTCGAAATCATCGGCCCAGTCAATCCTGAACGCCCATTCCCAATTAACAAGGAATCATTAGAAGCAGAAGATGAAGATGGGGAAATAATGCCTGGTGGATCTGAATTCCTCCTTGACAATCGTCACCTCTACCTTCGAACAAGTCGTATGACCTCTATGCTCAAACTCCGAAGTTCTGCCTTTGGTGCAATTCACAACTATTTCAGAAATGAAGATTTTATTGAATACCAAGCCCCGAATTTTGTCACCGGTGCTGTTGAAGGTGGCTCAACTTTGTTTGAAGTGCCCTATTTTGGTCGTTCTGCATATTTGACCCAATCATGGCAATTGTATGCTGAAGCAGCCATGCCCGCTCTAGAACGCCTCTATACCATCGCACCCTCATTCCGTGCTGAAAAATCACGAACTCGACGTCATCTTACTGAATTTTGGCATGCTGAAATGGAAATGGCCTGGGCTACAAACGACGAAATCATGATTCATGGCGAGGGCGTTGTGCGACATGTTGCTCGTACGTTGCTTGAAGAACAAGAAAAAGAACTTGAATCTCTTGAACGGGACTTGGATTTGATAGCTCGTTATGCAGATAGCCCTTATCCTCGAATGAGATACGATGAAGCCGTTGAAATCCTTCAAGCCAAGGGTGTCGATGTGGAATGGGGACAAGATTTGGATTATTCTAAAGAGAAAATACTCACCCAAGATTTTGATGTCCCTCACTTCCTAACTCATTATCCGAAGATTGCAAAACCGTTCTATCACCGTGTAGATCCGGATGATGGAAACTATGTTCTTTGCCACGATTTACTTGCACCAGAAGGCTATGGTGAAATCATTGGTGGAGGCGAAAGGACATGGTCAGAGAAAGAAATCTTGGAACGACTCGATGAAGAGGGTACTCCAATAGAACCGTATCAATTCTATATTGACACCCGTTCCTATGGTGGTGTTCCTCACGGTGGATTTGGCCTTGGTGTAGACCGTGTGGTCAGTTGGTTGGCTGGAGCGACTCACATTCGTGAAGTTATTCCATTCCCAAGAACATCTAGACGTGTGACTCCTTAGGTGACTTTCATGGCTGTTGCAATCGCACTCGGTTGTGGGCTTGTCGGTCGATTTGTCATTGAGCGGTTAATTGATTATGGACATCATGTCATCGTTCTCGATTTAGAAATACCTGAACAACTTTCCAGTTTGGAGAATGTTGAATCCCGTCAAGGCGATGTGTTTCAGAATATTGCTGATTTACCGCAGCATTCTGTTGTCATTAACATGCTTCCTGGGCGCATTGGAAATGGCGTGCGTCCCTTGTTGCTTGAACGTGGACATAATGTGGTCGACCTCGCCTTTACTGAACAGAACCCGAACCAATATCAGGCGATTGCTGTTGAAAATGGTGCCGTATTGCTATGGGATGTTGGCATTGCACCGGGGATGTCAAATATGCTGGCCAAAAAAGCTGTTGAAATACTTGGCGACCTTGAAAGGCTAACAATAAAGGTCGGAGGAAACCCAATCCAACCTGATTCTGAATGGTCCTATATGGCTCCTTTTTCACCATCGGATGTCATTGAGGAATATACACGTCCTGCTCGAATCAAAGTCGATGATGAAATTATCGAAGTTCCAGCAATCACTGAACGCCATATGATTCAAGTCGCCGGTTATGGAGAAATGGAAGCGTTCCTCACCGATGGTTTGCGCAGTGTTCTCACCACTATCCCTGCGACAGAAATGAAGGAGTACACCGTTCGATGGCCCGGCCATATCGATAAATGGCTCAATGAATCAGAGACTCTTGATGAACAGCAAATGCTTGATGCGTGGAAATACGACACTTCTCGAGGTGAATTTACATGGCTTGAGGTTGTGGCGGAGTCACTAAATCGGCGTAAACAATGGATAGTTGAAGATTCTGGCCTGAACGGCGATGGTTCAATGGCTCGAACTACTGGATTGGTTACGCTTGCATGTGCCTTACAATTTCTTGAACATGGACCACTTAATGGCTGTGGACTGGCACCGGGAGTCCATCCACCCGAAGCCCTTCATCTACAGGCAATTGATTCTATTATTGAGATGATGAAGCAACACGGTGTTCAATTCACTGAAGATTAAAGCATGGTTTCGCCACAATGTGGACACGGCAATCCAGGGATAAATTCTCCAAGCAAAAAACCACAATGTGGGCAAAGCGAGGTGATCAAGTCGTCTCCGAACATGTACTGCCATAGGTAGAGCGATTCATCAATATGGCGCTTAAACAGAGTTAAAATACGCTTCAATGAGTTGCCCTACGGTGAGTAAATCCTTTTCCTCAATTACGATTGCTGCATGTGCTTTGGGACGATCATCCCATGGGTTGAAGCAAATAGGATAGCCGGATTCTTGAAACATCGCAATATCACCTGCTGAATCGCCAACTGATGCCGTGTTTTCTTTGCTTACACCTAGGCGACGTTGAAGCATTTTTACCACCGAACCTTTACCATCCATTTGAACCTGATAACGCCCGAAATCATCCAGTTCATAATCTCCGTTAGGCATTTTTTTACCCAATAACCACCCATTGGTGAAAACATGCAATCTAGTATCGTTGCCGTCGGCAAATCGTTGTGCGGTGTGGGGGTCGATTCCGCCCCATCGTCGCTCCCAAGGAGTTCTGCTTGGAAATTGAGCGGCAATGTCTCTAGCAGTTTGTTGTAAGCCACCACTTACAATGGCCACATGGTAGCCATTATCGAGCAATGCTTGGATAAATGGTTCCCAATTTTTCATCATCGGCATTCCTTCCATGCTGGCACGCAAGTCTGAATCTGAAAGAGGTTTCTGGTCTGGTGAACGGCTTTCCTTGATGAGAGCAATGTCAAGTTTTATCCAATCCCATTCATCGAGTAAACCTTGGTTGTACAATTGAAATGACTCATCGTTAGAGATGCCTAAATTATCATAGACATATTGCCAAGTGGATAGGTGATCAACCAAGACTCTGTCCATATCTAAGCAAACCAAACGTGCAACACTTTTCTGCGACATAATATCAAATCCACTTACTCCTTCAAGAATCAATCGGCTCATTGTGAGCCTCTAGCTGGCCAATCATATTGAGATTGAATCTGCTCAACTTGTTTGCCCATAATGTAGAGAATAAGGGCAACCATGATGCCAAATAGGCCAACAAGAGTCATGGCAATAGTTGCTAGGGTCACGCCAATCGATGTCGTGTTCAGTTCCTCCAATGCACCAACTACGTTTCCTGATAACTTGTATCCGAGGATAAACAATACAACTCCCGGGATTCC
Organism: Methanobacteriota archaeon; assembly: GCA_018662825.1. Lineage (GTDB taxonomy): Archaea > Thermoplasmatota > Poseidoniia > Poseidoniales > Poseidoniaceae > MGIIa-L1. The sequence continues at coordinate 13,465 of JABJFI010000009.1, forward strand.
GAATAGAAGCAATGGATGTTTTGTTTCAAGCATCCAATAGAACAATTGGGCGAAACGTGAGGCTGTTGCTAAAGATTCACGCTGAGGTACACGCACATTCGCTCGAGCCTCTACAATACGAACTCGAAGTTGTTGCTCCAACTCTGCTGTACGTGCCAAGGGGCCCAAATATGCCACAGCCTCCATGCCTTCCTTAGTTAAGACAATATGTTGGATGATGGCAGAACTGAGAATTAAATCATCCACAGAATCAGAATTACCATCACTAATCTGGTGCGACAAATGTACATCCCAATCCTCAAGTGCACGATTTATAGAAAGTGAAAGGTCGCGTAATTTCCATTGTTCGGTGATGGAAATTACCAATGTGCGTTCGATTGGTTCGAGATTTGAATCTAAAAGGAACGATGCAATATTTTGGACATTGACTTTATTGGTGAAATGAATTACTTCGCAGTCAATCTCCTGGGCATATTCCACGGTTGAATCATTTGAACCAAGGTCCATGAGAACCACTTCATCAGCTCCTTCTCGGGCACGAACAACCAGAGACACAAGTCTCAATTCGATGTCGCGGGCCATCAAAATAATGCGCAACGATTTACGAGCCACATGCCTTCTCGGTAGGGTCTTCATATCAAACCCTCGCCAATTCAATGGTGAACTGTTCGCTTTTTCATTTCAAAGGAATCAAGCCACATGTTCTTGGGCTATGACAAAATGGAAAACATGTGAAGGGTGAATACTGCATTGGAGTTGTCATCCCAGCAAAAAATGAGGAACACTTTATCCGGAATGTAGTGGAAACTCTCCCCCACTTTGTTGATTTGGCCGTCATTATCAATGATGGCTCTACTGACAATACACAAGCTATCCTCGATTCTATGGAAACCTCTGTTGAAATGCATTGTATCACATTAGGCGGAGAAGGTGTAGGGGCCGCCATTGATGCAGGTCACCAATATCTTCTGAGTCATTGGCCTAATTTGCCTTTCATCAGCGTAGTAATGGCTGGTGATGGCCAGATGAATCCAAATGATATGGAGGCACTTCTTCAGCCAGTGGTTGAAAACAGAGCAGAATATTCCCAAGGGAATCGGTTTAGCCACCATCTAGGAATTGAAAACATGCCAAAAATACGTCGTATTGCGAGTCGAATTCTTTCTTTCTTTACCGGCCTTGCTTCTGGACAGGTCACTCCAGACCCGCAGTGTGGTTATACTGCAACTCACCATGAGGTGCTAAATGAATGGAAATGGGCGGATTCATGGAAGGGGTATGGGTATCCGAATTTTTGGCTCATTCGACTTTCAGCACTTGGATTTCGAATAGTACACATACCAGTCGAATCAATTTATGGTGAACAAAAAACTGGCATTAGGCGACTATCGTTTTTTGCGAAAGTTGGACTCATGATGGCCTATCGCCATCACCAGCGCAATATTTCTTGGCTTTTTAGTAGCCGAGTGACACCACATACAATATTTGCCACAATAGCCTATGTCATCGGATGGATTGCTTTGCTTCCAGGTATCAGTACCGACTTGGAGCGAGAGTTGGTGGGTCGAGGAATCGCCCCTGTATTCATTACAATTATCGCTTGGTTGATTGCACATGTTTTTGACAGGGGAGCAACACGAACCGTTCGGGAGTTGAGACTAAGTGCGAAGGCTCGACAAAAGGCGTAAACCAAGAAAGGCTCATGTGAGGCACATTCTTGTTGCCTCAAAACCCGATGCACGTGAGATTCTTGAACAAATTCAATCATCTCGCAAGCCTCTAAAAATCTTCAAAAAATTGGCTCGGAAATATTCCAATTGCTCAAGCGCCACCAAGAAGGGTGACCTCGGCGAATTTGTCGAAGGTCAAATGGTTCAAAAATTTGAAGAAGCGGTGTGGGCAATGGAGCCTGAAACTGTTCCAGATTCATATATCAAAACACAATTTGGCTATCATCTAATTTGGGTACATGAAATAATACTCCCAGAATGAACCTCTTCAGACCAAGTATGGTGGGCGATCCAGGATTTGAACCTGGGTCCAAGCGTCCCAAACGCCCGAGTATAGGCCAAGCTAACCCAATCGCCCCTTGCAGTCCTCGCCACGGCGTCTTACCTATGAAGTTCACTCAAGGAGTTGCCAGCAATCTGTATCAAGGCGAACAAGAAGACCTTGTGATTCTGACATAGCAATGAGGTCTTCTACGTCGATATTGATGCTGTTTTTGTCAAGTACCGGTTGGAGGGTTTCAATGCTTAACGCACCGTTTCCATCGGTTGCACTGAGAAGGATTTGTGGCAATCTTTGAAAAGAAATTGGCTCCTCTTGATGAAACAGTTTCTGATTGGCTTGAAGTCTCTTACGCAAAGAGTCACGTAATTCTTCAGGAGTGTTTGCAAGAGCAACTTCAATCCGCAATTCTGATGGTGTTGCAACCGAAATTACAATTTCAGCATCTGATTGCAATTTCTGACCGCAATGCGGACAATTACGACCTGTTCCGCGATGTCCATGACAAGTCTTGCAGGCACCGCACCGGACCACATTCCACCCAGCACCAGACATAGTTTGGCTTCATGCCGAGGGTACTTCAAGACTTCTCAAAGAGAGAAATCTGTATTAGATCTGCGTGAACCAGGACGTAACGCTGGTGCAGCAGGTGCTTTCACATCAACTCGTTTTTGTTGTGGCTCGGATGCTTTTCGCGTTAATGCGCCACGAACAGGACCAGTTCCAGTTCGTGCACCGAGAGAAAGTGAATTTGGCAAGATTAGTGCGGCCATTGCCACACCGTGGTGGTCTGCGGCTGCAGTCACTTCATCAACAGCCACATCAAATGACTGAACTTCAAGGTCTCTGCTAGCAAGTTTACGTTGTAAATGCCGGCGCAAAAGAAGCGTGGTTTCTTCATAATCAAGTTCTGTAGAGACTGTCGCAACAACCGCACATTCATCACCTTCTGGTGTCACACATGCTGCCCATGCCACACCTGCACAGGCTGATGAGCCATTCCACGAATACGCAGTGGCCAGATGACATTCAACCAGCGAACCCATCGGAAGTGGTTGGGGTGGAGTTGCTCCAAATCCAAGCGGCAGCATAGCGCCCTTCATTTCAATTAAACGTGAATCGCCAAGTCCAAGTTCGACCAAGCCTTGGTCATAAGCATCTTCGGCATTTTCCCCCCATGGGGCTACGGCAGTCATGAGCCATCCGGGGCAGGCAACTTTGGATGAACGCTCTTCACCAGACGAGTACATAATGTGGGTACAGATGCAACGGGTTCATGAATAACATGGTCGTGAGACATCTATGGCGACGGTTTCTCGAAGACTCCTTTTACTGGCAGCCATATTCTTTTTCGTTGTTGCGATTGGCATCAATCTCGCCAGCGGAGGAAGTACCTTAGTCATCGTTGCTTCTGGCCTTGGATTGATTTTCATCGTCCTTTCTTGGTTCCTTTTTGAGGCCTCATCAAAATCGACTACAAACACTGGAGCCACCCCTATCAAGGTGAATTATTCAACTGGTACAACTCTTAACAATCTACAGAGTGAACAGATGGAACAAACACTACCCGACCCACTAGAATCTGGATTCGACATACCGCTGATGTGATCACATTAGGCGAATTGTCTCAAGATTTTGCGGAGCGTAGGTTCGGCATTTGTAGCGCTCTCGCAAGGTTTTTCCAAGTTCATTGCATTTGTGATAATCTCCATGATGGCAAATAATATTTCGTGGTGTAGGTGAGATTTGGTCGACGAAATCAAGCAATTGACGACGATCTGAATGTCCAGAAAATCCATCAATCGTAACCATTTCACATCCAATCTTGACTATCTCCGTTTTTCCATTGATAATCATTGGAACTTCACCAAATCCTTTCTGAAGTCGTCGCCCGAGCGTCCCTTCTGCTTGATAACCGACGAAACACAGTGAGTTGCGGTCTTCATGTGCCCAGTTCTTGAAATATTCCATAACTGGACCGCCATTGAGCATGCCAGATGTGGCTAAAACAATACATGGAGAATTATCCATTATGATGCTTTCACGTAATTCTCGCCCTTTGACCGGACGGAACCATTCACTGGTGAATGGGTTTTCTCCATCATCTTTGAGCAGAGATTTTCTAAGGCTACTTGTGAGATAATCAGGATGGGCCGCGTGAATTGCAGTTGCTTCTTGAATCATGCCATCCAACCAAACTGGGACTGGCTTTACAGTTCCCGAACGGAACAATTCATCAATTGCTATCATCACTTCTTGGCTTCGGCCAACGGCGAAAACAGGACAGATAACCTTGCCACCCCGAGCCATGGTTCTAGATACAATGTCTTGTAACTCTTGATTCGCCTCTTGGCGTGATGGCTGATAATCTCCTGAAGCACCATATGTAGATTCAATAACGAGAGTTTCCACACGAGGGAAACGTGTATTTGCTGCATCGAAGAGCCATGATTTCTCATATTTTTGGTCACCACTGAAGACAATGTTGTGCTTCCCATCACCAATGTGGAGGTGCACGGCAGAAGAGCCAAGAATATGACCAGCATTGGAAAATGTTAGTTTGATATCCGGAGCAATGTCTGTGGTTTCATCCCAATTTACATCGACAACGTGTCGCATACAGGTTCGAATATCTTCCATGTCATATGGCGCACGCTTTCCTTCAGCACCACCAACCTTGAGATAATCAGTTTGCAAAAGTAGCATCAAATCACGTGTTGGAGGGGTACAATACACTGGACCTCTGTATCCGTATTTGAACAAAACTGGAAGCATTCCCGCATGGTCTAAGTGTGCGTGCGTCAATACCACGGCATCTAATTTTTCCAAAGGTAGCGCTTCAGGAGCGGTGAAATAAGGCATAGGGTCGGTGTCAGAAGCAATGTTAACTCCAACATCAATCATGACACGGGATTCATTGGTCGTGACAAAGTGGCAAGCCCGTCCAACTTCTCGGTATGAACCCAATGCAGTTACCCGTGCCCAAGTAGCACCAGGGCGTTGAGGGCGGTGAATATTGAGTCCGAAATCCTTCAACAGTTTTCGGCGCTCATCAGCATGGGCATGACGATAACCACGAATGTCGTGAACTGTCTTTGAGATGAGTGGGGGGGTTCTCTCAACAGTGATGAGCCACCCGGATTGGTCACGGACTTGTTGTAAATTAATTCCACGCCGTCCAACTGCTTCACCTGGGTTTTCACACTGGACTGTAATTTCTCTAAAGCAGGCATCAAAGTAAATGTTGGTAATTGATGCTGATTCAGGAATAATTTCTTTGACTATTTTTGTAGCATCTTCTTCAGATTTCATAATTGAAGAATCCGGTCGAAGAACAATCTTTCGCTTAACTTTACCAGCAATTTTTGCAAGCAATCCATCCGTAGCAAGAATACGATTTGGCTCAGGAGTCACCAAAGCAATATTGCCAGCTTCTAATTCTACAGTGTAGGGTATATCCCGAGGGACTATCTTCTGCACTTGGTCTTTTAATTCTTTAAACGTTAGACGCATAATTTCACCGTCTCCCGCGCTCGCACAATGACTGTGCACAAACTCTCCCTAAGGAGTGCAGTATAGAGCTGCGGGAATTAGAAACTCTCAAGAAAGAAGTTTTGCAATTTCTGCTTGAGAAAGGGAAACAAAGCCTTCTTTGGCAGTGATTACTGCCAAATCCATTCCGTTTCCGGAGGCGGCATCACGCTGCCCCGATGCGTGAAGGGAACGGGCCGCTAGTTTCAATGCATCGGTTCTAGACATACCTTCTCTGAAACCGTCTTCAAGGACACCATACATGTAAGGCGAGCCGGAACCTGTAGCACAATAAACATCAGGAATGGAGCCGCCTGCAGAATCGATAGAGTAGACATGGCCACCTTCATCATCAACACCAACAATCAACAATTGAACCCAGTGAGGGCGACCTGAAAGGATATTAGCAGTTAATGTGGCTGCACCACGTACGGTCATAGGTTGCTGACGACGCAATTGAAACAAGGCTACTTCGGCACAGAGAGTGCGAGAAAGGGATTGTGCATGACCAACAAGGCCTGCGGTTGTAAGGGCAAGGTTGTCACCAATCTTGAAGAGTTTTTGGACACTTTTGTTGGCAATGAAATGGCCCATAGTGGCACGGTGGTCCGCTCCAACTACTACTCCGCCATCGAAGGTAATACCTATTGTACTTGTTCCGGTTTTCAATACATTCTGCTGCGCATCCATTGTCATCAATCCCTTCTTTTAGTCGACACCTTTTGAACCTTGAGGCGCAATAGTCTGTTGCGAGTGGCCCTTTATCAACCCAACGAATCTCTCGGCAATTCCCTTTGCCCTTTGAAAAAGCCTTCAACGACTCTTGATGAAGGCGAGTCTTCTTGAGGTGTTTGATGCCAGCCGCTTGTATGCGCAGAGGTAAGAAAGGAAAAAGAGACGAAGCACAGTCTTCTCTCGATGCCTTCACCAATCCTCAGCCGCAACAAGATCCAAGTCCAGTAAAAGACACTATTGTTCCTTCAATGCCAGACCTTGATGTATTGGCACGAGCAGATGAAAAGATTCGAAAAGCCGAGAAGGTGAAAGATTTGGCGGAAGATTCCGACGATGAGACTGCTACGCCACTGCGTACCTTCAACATGCCAAGTATGGAGGGAAATCACACACAGATATCGCCTGCAAGCGAAGTCATCTACCACGACCTTGGGGAATTGTATCCAAACCCACCAATTCCAGATTCTGAAAATGGCATGGTTTTGCATCGCGCCGTACTCAATGACATCACGGGCTGTGGCCAATTGATGGATTGGGTTGCCGATGACCATGCTGTCATTGTGGAAATGAATCGTTTGATGAAAAAAACAGTTGAGTTTAATGCTGCTTTATCACAACTTAACACGTTTATTGACAATGATTTAGGCGGACAAATTATCCAAATGACTGAGACTCGCTTGATGCTACTCCCGCCAGGCTGCCGAGGAGTTCGTGGTGTTGAAATGGAAGCTTTTGCCGTTGATGCGAATGAACTTGGAAGGCGGCGAATCTAATGGATGAACAACCCATCGACATTCCTTGTCCAATTTGTAAGGAAGATGGTCAACTTCGAATGGTTGCCAATGTCGATGAAATACCTTACTTTGGTGAACACACCCAAGTAACGGTTCTGTGCCATGCATGTGGATGGCGCCAAACGGATTTTATCCCCGCAGAAGGAAAGAAGGCTGGTGCATGGTCGTTGACAGTGGATAGCACACAAAAACTGCGTTCACGTGTTGTTCGCTCATCCTCGTGTACCGTCCGGATTCCTGAATTGGAACTCGAGGTTATGCCAGGTACAAATTCCACAGGCTATGTGAGTAACATAGAGGGTGTTTTGAATAGATTTGTCGATATTATCAATATGGTTCGACGTGATGTTGAAAGAGATATTGCATCAAATTCAAACGATGAAGATTCGGATCACTTGAACTCGCTTACAACTCTTGACTCTTTACTCAAATCGATTCAGCAAGCCGGAGATGAAAGTGTATTCACCGTTGAATTTTTGGACCCACATGGACATTCAATGATTCTTGATGATGATGCATCTGAAAGGGAATTGACGGCAAAAGAACTTGAAGAACTTCCCATTGGCCCAGACCCTGTCGTCTTTTCATCCGATGATGATTCGTGATTATTGTGCGTCTTGGGCCAAGAAATCAGTGACAAGGTGAGCGGTTTGGTCTCTCATTTCATGTAAATTACTCATCCAAGTTGTTGCGCGGTCAATGCACAATTGTTTCATCTCACCTGCTAAGATTTTTCCTGCACGATAATCGGCATTAATTTCTTCCAAATAAGAATCATCATCTTCAAAGAAATACATCATGTATCGGTAGGCAACATCGATATCTGGGTTTCCACCAATTCGTCGATGTTCTTCAACAGTCGCTTGGCCACCGGAAAAAGCACGCTTGATTTTCTTTTCAACGGTAGGTAAATCATCGCGTAAGAAGAGCGTGGTCTTTGGCTTACTGCTACTCATTTTATCACCAGTTAAACCAACAGCAAAGTGGTGGTAGGTCGATGAAGGTGCGAGTAATCCCATACCTCCAAGTGAGCGTTCGTATTCGAGCAATTTGATTCTGATTTTGGATTTATCTTTTGCTGTAGCACTTGGAACAGTGATTGTACCCTGCTTTGGATTGGACTGTATATCTGAAAATCCGAGGTGTTCAAGTGAGGCAACCATGCCTGCAAATACTGTGTTAAGACGGTCTTTGTCAAGGCGACCATTTGGCAATTGCCCAAGAACTTCGGCATTATCATCTTGAACCGAAAGCCCAATCACAACACCTGAAGACTTTCCATCATTGACATTGAACCAATTGGTTTTGGAAGCAAGGCCACGTGTTAGCCGGAGGTGGGGGTCTTGATCAACACCCACAGGTACGACAATCGGCCGCAAACCTCCATATTCATCAGTTTGCGGATGCAGGATATCCCCTACTTGTACCAGTGGAGCCTGAACATGGGCAAGATTTGTTTCTCCACTGAATCCGTAAATGGCCTCAAATTCATTCAAATTTGTACGCTTCCCAAGTTGAAAACCCAATCGTTGAACAATTGGGCGTGAAGATTGGAAATAGACATTGGTTTTTTCAGGGTCAATCCCCAAGGCAGCATAATGAGAAATATATTCTTCTAATGCAATCTTTCGACCCTTTTCTAACGATACTCCACGTGTTGCTTGGCTTTCTAAATCTGCCACTGCAATGGTTACATCGCCTCCAAGTTCTTGGAACCATTTCACTTGGTCAATGACCATTGAATGCCCCATATGCATTTGCCCACTAGGCATGAGACCGGTTAGGACGCCGAAGGAATCTCCCTGTTTTTGAGCATCCAGAACCTGTCCTAAATCACGGTGTGCAAAGACAATTCCTCGACGATGCAATCGCGACGGAGATGGAAGGCTCATCTGGTCCATCGATGATAGTCCAAACTGTTCAATAATCCGAGAATAATCAGTTGATTGTGCACTTCCCCAAGGGTCTATGACAACATCTTCGCCACCCATATGCTCATCCTCTAACCTGCCGGTGACAACCTTATGGCATCAAGTCTTCGCCCTCATTCGGCATTAAACTTCGATTCGGATGATTCTTGTTCGAACTCGCTGGGTCGTTGTCTAAGGCTTTTGCAAATGGCCCCAATCCCTCTCTCTTCAAAATGTACATCATCATAGTAATGGTCGTAACAGCAACTGCCACAGACAAATAAGCTAGCCAGCCGGATTCTCCCACTCCATCTCTTGGTTGAACTAACCATGTGAATACCAGTTGTGATTCATCACTAAATCGCTTTGACCATTTAAACAAATCAGTGGTATCATGCGAAGCTATAGTCACTGCTGAAGAATAATTATTCCAAAATTGTGAATAGCCAAGAATATCGTAATCTACAGTTCCATTAACTACAATTGACACATTGTGCCCTCGTATCAGCGATAGGTGAAGGTATTCCGATGATGCTTGCTTGTAACCTTCTGCCGTCTTTTTTACCCCTGTTAAATCAGATAAAGTCGAATCCGAATCACGAACCTCCTGTGCCTGTTCTCCTTGGAGGTCAAAAATCCATGTAGTTGGAACATTCCAGGCAAGAGGGGTGACTGCTGTACATTGTTCAGTTTGAAGTAATTCAAACTCAATGATGGTTTGATTGTCAATTACTGCACTTGAATGATTAAATTGATAGCAATCCTGAACAGTCCAATATGACCATGCCTCCCCCCATGTGGTCATCCATGCTTGTGCTTCATCACTGAGGTAAGATGCAATATCTGCATCATGACGAATAGTAGCATCGTTCATTTTCCCTATCCAATACAAATTGACAAGGCCGCCTTCTTCGACAGCTGTTTGAACCTGAACTTTTGAACCAACGATTTGTTCGAGGCTTCCACCACGCCGACCAAGGTTGTACCAATCCCAATCATCTTCTGGTATATCGGTGGATGAATGCCAGGCTGAAGATGACAAATCGGTATTATCTCCATGGACAGTAAATCCTTGTGAAGCAATCGTTGTGTGTTGACTCATCGTAAGCCCTGAGGGGGTATAAGTCGAAATGGGGTGGTTGCCCCACTGACTCGCTTCAACACGTTCCGAGATGTATTGTTGGCATTCTAGTGCAACTGCACCAGGGTCTGCTCTCCATTCGATGTTTGGCATCCCGTAACAACCAAATTCATCTCCAGAATCAAGGCGTTCTTGGGCTAAGGCTGTTCGCAACCACCCGTCTTCTTGCCAACTATCTTCGGCCACAGCAACAGGGCTGAACGTCGAAGAAAGTAGACAAAGGAGGATTGACAATGTCATGACCCGAACGAAACTGTTGTGCAGTTGTGGAGCCATGGCGGTGGGTAAGTTCCGAGTGATTTGATACTTTGTACTCACCGGTTTGGTTGAGATAATAGGGTCGTGAATTGAGCCCCCTATGAACAATTAGATGGGAACAATCAAAACGATACTGATTTTCGATTTTTCTATGCCAGAGACGGAGTCACTTGTTGATGCATGGCAATCGCTCGAACAGCATTGGCTAATTCCGACAACTGGTCAAGAGTTACCTCGAACTCCAAGTTATGGATTTCTGAGAATGTTTTTATCACCATTATTACGGCCAATGCTCAATGCTAAAATGAATGGTTTGCACAACATACCCCGCAAAGGCCCCGTGATTCTTGCAGCCAACCATTTGTCACATGTCGACCCAATTTTTGTAATTGCATCGGCTCGACGAACAACTCATTATTTGGCAAAGGATGGTCACTTCAAAAACATAATACTTCGATTTGCAATGCGAGCAACCGGGCAGATTGAAACTAAACGTGACAAAGGTGGAGAAGGTGCACTTTCCAGTGCTGCCGATGTTTTGGATTCAGGACAAGCGTTGGGAATCTTTCCTGAAGGGACCCGTTCAAAGCGTAGTGAAGCACCTTATCTTCTCCCCGGAAAAACAGGTGTTGCACGGCTTGCAGCCTCGTATCCCAATGCCGTGGTCGTCCCGATTGCGCTGCTTGGAACCCGTAATGTTATGAAACCACAAGAACACAAGGCCCCTCGTCTTTGGCGGCCGATTTCACTCTCTGCTGGTCAAGGCATTACATGGATTAAATGGCTTCAAGACCCACATGGCGGAAACATACAACCACAGCAGTTAACCGAACTTGCAAACCAAGAAGAACACGAGATAAGGGCTTATCTAGCCGCACTCTATAGAAAGTTTACCGACCAATTAATGGGTAGTATTTCTGGCCTTGGGGCTCCATAGTTGAAGTAGTGTGGAACAATACCCCTTACGTGGAGCGTATAGACACAGAACTTGGCGTATTTGAATTGGATGGCAGTTTCTGCAAGAAGCGATTAAAGGCGGAACTGAGAGGAATGGAACTGCTTTGTTCCATAATAAATTCAACACCAGTTTGGAGTTTCAATTTCACCACAGGTAGGCCATTCCTCTCATCAAATGATGACGGTCCAACTATTTTGATTGACATATTTCAATGCATGCGCAGGAGCCTGATTGAACATGACCCTCACCTCGCCATATACATGTCTCGAGAGCCCGTATGTATACTGAAAGATCGAAATAATGTTGATACACCTGCAACAGATTCTATCGTTTCATTAGTTCTGCTTGGTATTGCAGGATGGCCACAAAATTCTACCCCTGCGACACTCGCAGAAAAAGCCATCATGTGCTATGGCGCAGAACAGTTTGGCGATTTGTCTGAATTGCTTCCTTCAGATTATGGTGAAATACAGACTGCACTCCACCTTTATGAGGAAGGTTTTGTCCATGAAGGAATCTCTGTTCTTGCTCAAATGGCACGTCGGTGGTATGTGTGTCGATGCTGGGGGTTCGTAAAGATTCAAGAAACTCTTGGACCCATACTTCAGCGATTGGAGGAAAATGAAATTGACAATTATCTTCGTCATCCAGATGAGGAAAGTGATGCTCTTTTCCTTACTGTATGAGATGTATTCGCTCAAGAATGCTCAAGTGCTGTCGGTTGCGACAAGCAGTTGGTGAGTCCATGAAAGTCTATCACGACCTCATTCAGTGCATTTTCGATGAAGGTGAAGAGAAAGGTGACCGAACAGGCACTGGAACGCTCTCTCTATTCGGGCACCAAATGCGTTTTGACCTCTCCGAAGGTTTTCCCATGGTGACAACAAAGAAACTCCATTTGCGTTCTATTGTTCACGAGTTGCTTTGGTTTCTAAAAGGTGATACCAATGTCAAGTATCTACAAGATAACGGGGTTCGAATTTGGAATGAATGGGCAGATGAAAACGGTGACCTCGGACCCGTATATGGCAAACAATGGCGAAAGTGGGAAGCCAAAGATGGTCGAATCATTGACCAAGTCGAGCAGGCCATTGACATGATAAAAAATAATCCAAACAGCCGTCGAATCATTGTATCTGCTTGGAATGTCGGTGAACTGGATGAAATGGCCCTTATGCCATGCCATGCTTTCTTCCAATTCCATGTTGCCAATGGCAAACTCAATTGTCAACTCTATCAACGCAGTGCTGATGTCTTTCTCGGCGTCCCATTCAACATTGCATCCTATGCACTACTCACGCATATGATGGCGCAGATTTGTGGGCTGGAGGCTGGAACTTTTGTTCATACATTGGGTGATGCACACCTGTATACCAATCATCTTGAACAAGCACAATTACAAATTTCTCGTGAACCATTACCTCTCCCTCAACTCAAATTAAACCCAGACTGTACAACAATTGATTCTTTCACTTTTGAGGATATTGAGGTTGTCGGTTATGAGCATCATCCGCATATCTCCGCCCCTATTGCTGTGTGAGGATGATATGATGTTCACCATGATATTTGCATGTGATTTGAACGGGGCCATCGGTAAAGATGGCGACTTGCCATGGCGTCAATCTTCGGATTTACAACACTTCAAGCGAATAACGATGTCGAAAACCATGGTCATGGGTAGAAAAACATGGGATAGTCTTCCGGGAAAACTACCTGGTAGAAGGCATATTGTTCTTTCAAGAACACCAAGAGATGATGTTGAAGTACTCTCCTTCGAGGAGGTTTTAGAACTCGGAGAATCCGAAGAACTGATGATTATTGGCGGGGGAGAGATTTACCAGTTATTTTTAGAGCACACCAAAGAGATTCACAAAACTATTATCGATACGGAAGTCGAAGATGCAGATTCGTTTGCTCCATCTATGGAAGGAGAAGGATTCCATATGATCGGTGAGCGTTTTGTCGATGCGGGCCCACGTGATGAACACAACATGATTTTTCAGCACTGGATACGCTGATTACTCCTCTGGTTGGTATTCTGTTACCCGTAAACCTAAGCGACCTTGGCGGGAAGGTCTTTGCATGATTTTAGCATACTTGTCCTCAAATGCTGCCTTCAAATCAATTTCCATTGCTAGGGAATGGCCCATTAGTAGAAGCAGAATATCGGCCATTTCTTCCGCACAATCGGCAAGAGGTTTTCCTTTGGTTACTGCTGCTGCAAATTCTCCCAATTCTTCAACTGTGAGTGCAATTCGATAACCCATATCATGGCCGTTATTTTCTTCGAAATTGTGTTTATCATGGAAGACTGCGATTTTTTTCATCATATGTTCCCATTCATCCTGGGCCTCATGTTGCATCCACTGTTCAACTGATTTTCCTTCCATGATTACACCATGATTGCGTCGGTCTTAGAATGTATGCGAACACTCAAAAAATAAAATCGAAAAAAATTCGTGAGATTTAATAATGTGTGGACACTATGGGTTTTCATGTCAGAAATCTCGACAATACCTGCAACAGAACAAAATTTAGTCATCGAAAACGATAACCACGGATTTGATGAAACACCAAATCAAGAACCTCCACTCATGCATGATGTGTTGGTCGATGGCGAACCTGCCAAAGCTGGAGTTGGCTCCTTTGGCGGCTACAGTACACGAATTGTATTGGTTTTTGACCCCCCACATGCCGAATTTGGCAAGGAGTTTGCAACCAAATATTTCATGTTCGAAGATGATGAACCCGGCGTCATGAAATGGGGCCATGACGGTCGAAGTTTCCTCGTTGAAAAAATAATTTCTGAAAATTCTTCTTGAATCCAAGGGTAGCCATGTAACCGTATACATACACAAGGGGGACCCTTGTAGATACTACTCTTCGAGACTATCCTTTGCTCAGGGATTAAAAAACCCACCCTGACGGGGAAATTGTTATCTCCTTTTCATCATTCGAAACTAATATGGAGATTTCATGTCCAACTTGTGAAGAATTAATGGGCATAGAGAGAGATGAATCTGGAGCGTATGAATGTCCTCATTGTGATACTCCGTTTGAATACACATCATCTCTGGAAAAGTGGATTTTTGATGTTGAAGAAGGAAATATTGAGCGAGATTTCCTCATTTCAGAAGATGTGCACAACACCCGTTCAGAAAATATCTTACTTGGTCTTATTTTGATTCCAGCTGGTTTTTTATTTTTCATAGGGTGGATGTTTGTCTTTCCTGCTTTGTTAGGACTCTTGTTCATTCGTTGGGGTTTTGATCTACTATTGAAGCAATCAATTACAACAAAGAGAGTCAGTTTTTTTGATTCGCTAAACTCAAGAATCGTTCAATATACTCTTAAAGACGGACATCTCGATCATTCGCGAATCAATGAAGTGGATATCAAAGATGGAACCCGTATTGTAACATGTTCTTACTGGAGCGGAGGGGGAGATTCTGGGGCGGAATGCGATGATTTGTACATGACTCAAGAATCAGTACCCGTTAAATTCAACTATCCGGGTTTAAAACCGAGTCATGCATTAAAATTTAGTGAATATTTAGAAATCCCCTTCACCCAGTTAAGATACAATTTTAAACGCAACATCGATCATGATGAGTTGAGGCATGCTCTAAGATAGTGACCATCGATTCGTTGGAATTAGTCTAATAAGCAAAGATCGAATTTTTGGAATCAGGGAGTACACATCAAAATGAATGTGTTCTAGTGAAGTGAATAAATGGATAGCATATGTTCACGCGGGCTTAACAATAACACCCTTGTGCATGAAATAGACATTCACAAGGGTTCGCAGTGGGTACTATTCGTCGCTACCGTTGTATACGGCCTACTGAAACTTGTTTCATTTATCGCAAATTCTCCTGTGAGAATTCAATAGTGTCCAATGAGGGCTAAGCAATTTTCTAAGAGGTGCGACAAATCTTCCGATATGACTTCGTTTTCGGTTTTGAATTTTAGAGTACTCTTTCCAGATTTCTTTTTCGAAAGGTTTTGAGGGAGCACTTCAGGATAATAGTACATTGGCAGAAGATAGACTCCCACATGTTTTCTCTGAATCCGCACTCTGACAAACGGTCTACCATTTTGCGTTTCAATGAACAAATCACCCGGCTCATCTACGACGATTATCAAATTATTAGCACAACATTTCCGCACAATTTTACAAAGTTCATCCCACAAATACAAGAATGAATCGTTTTTCATAGCCCCAGTAGATTCTATCTACCTTGTAGTATCTTTGCTTAAGTCGTGTTAGGAAAGGAGTTCCATCAAGCATGCCCACACCGGCATCAACCTTCGATTTGCTTGAGAAGAAACTGAATGATGGTCTAAGTCTGCACCCGAATTACCTGGTTCACGGCCTGCAGCCCAGTTAGAGGAGATACAGACTGCAGCATATGGAAGTTCGAGTTCTCGCGCTAGTTTTGCTTCTCGTGGCATGGTCATTCCAACCATATGGCCACCTAACTTATCGATTGCATCAATTTCCGCCTTAGTTTCAAAATGCGGACCTTGTGCCAGCCAATATGTGTAGAATAATCGTTCATCATCCGAGAAGCCCTGAACCGAACGTAAGACTGCACTTAATCGAGAATTAAGTTCTGTATCAAAGGGCTCAGTTACTGAAGTAAACACCGCAGAATCATCGTGGAAAGTCGATGCCATACCCGTGAAATCAAGGTATTGCTCAGCCAAACCAACTTTTCCTGGGGGGAAATCAGCTGGAATTGCTCCAACTGAACATACAGCCATCACCGCTTCACATCCTGCATCTGCAAGTGCACGCATATTGGCTCGGTGTTCAATCATATGAGGCGGTTTACTTGCTTGACCATCATTGTGATGACGTTGTAAAAAGAATAATTCTTTCTCATCAGCACCCGCTTTTAGCCGCATACAGGTAAGAGGGACATCACCCCAAGGTGTCTCAACATTTACATCGTCACGACGAATCAATGTGAGGCCTGATTGCTTCATTTCATCCCCAACGGTCATACTGATGAGGCCGGTTCCACCAATCACTCCAAGTCGTTGCATATCCCTTCCTCGCGTTCACTGCATGTCAAACCTACGGCTCAACTGTAGTCTAGACCTTGCTTTCGCTGGCATTCAAAGAGAACGTGGTTCTCAAGGTGATCATTCGTTCAAACGTGCGATCAAATCTGCCTTCTTTCCAGAGACAGGCTTTCCTGCAGCTTTCAAAAGTTCCTTTAGTTCTGCAACCTTCATTGAATTATAATCTGCACTCGGTGCAGCCTCTTCAGCAGGTGCTTCTTCAGCAGGTGCCTCTTCAGCAGGTGCTTCTTCAGCAGGTTTCTTTTCTGAAGCAGGTTCCATTGCTTCAGCAGCATCGATAATTGAAGGAGTGGAATCACCCTCTTCTTCATC
>JABJFI010000008.1 GCA_018662825.1 Methanobacteriota archaeon
AGCAGCAGTTCACCCTCCATCCTCACAGCCGTGGGCAATACTCTCTATTTCAGTGCCGACGACGGAGGTAACGGATGGGAATTGTGGAAGAGCGATGGAACAGAAGCGGGTACGATGATGGTCAAAGACATCTACAGCGGAGGGGGCGGCAGTTCTCCTTCCTCCCTCACAGCCCTAGGCAACACTCTCTATTTCAATGCCAACGACGGAGGCAACGGGTACGAATTTCACTCGTATAAGGAGCCAAACGGCCAACCCCAGACATTCATCGATTGTTTGGTCACAAGTGTCAATGGAATGGCCCAGTTTAGTTTTAGTCCACTCACTCCAATCTCATTGCCGACGCCTTGGATCGCTTCAATAACCTTTGAGCAAGTGCACCCTCTTGAAGATCCAGCACGCGGAGACTCCGATGGTAGCAGCCTGTACCCGCCACTTCTCGATCCAACTTCAGTGACAGATGGCGTATTCAATTCATTTGGAGACTCCGACCGCTTTGCCATCCCAATTCAACACGGAACTATGCAATCGATACAAATCCATACACAATCAAATTCTGTATTTTCTTTGCTCTCAAGCGGTGATGGGAATTGTTTCTCTGATCCAGCATTCATTACAGTCGACCCTTCTTCTTCATTTAATTTAGAAAGCGAATGGGTAAGTAATACATTTATTTGTGATACTCGCTATTTTACCGATGAAATTCAATTTCAAATCAGTCAAACGACCTCGGGGGGCGTACCCTATTTGTCATATCAAATTACGTTGTCCACCTCTAACCTTCAGAATATTTCATCCTCTGCAATGGGACAAAGTATCTTCGACCCACCGGCCAGAGGCATAGTTCCTGTTCTAAATGTCAATGAAAATGTCAATGGCTCCTTCCTTCATTGGTCAGACCAAACCGATCGATATGAAATACAATTAGAGCCAGATGCGTCCGCTCAAGTACAATTTTTGAGTAATTGCGCGACTATGACTCAGTATTCAGGTAAAAATTCGGTTCTTGAAATACTTACTTTGAGCCAAGCATCCCCCATCATCATACAAAGGCTTCAGTCAAGTAACATTCATGATGCTGATCTCAAGGATACTTGCACGTATTCTCTTCAAGTCAGTGAATACACTCCTGAACCAGTTCTTTACTCGACATACTCGTTTACTTATGACGGCCGATTTCATCCAACGCATCCAATTCAAATTTCGAATATTTCAGAATATTTGCCATCACACATTGTTTCAAATGACATTTCAACGTCCGTGCCTTTCGATCTCCTCCCTACAACGGATGGAATCATTCATGCGACTCAAACTTCTGGCAATCCAGTAACTCTCCAATTATCTGGCACCCAATACCGGGGTTCAGAAATAGGTAATATGTCTGTAGGGCAACACATCGATTTTGGTAGCCCCAGAGTGCAATGGACTATGTTGACTCTTAGTGGCCTTGATGGTTCAGAATTACAAGTTCAATTCACTGAACAAAACCTTTTGACATATACGAAAGAAAGTTCTGAACTCTATTCTATGGGCAATGGAGCTTTAGGTTCAAGTTTGGATGAGGGTTGGGACGGAGAAGATACATTTACGTTGAACAATTCAGCATCTATGGCGACCTTTGCTAGTGTTCAAATTTCGACTTTATCAGAGGGCTTCAAGGCATCGTTTGCGGGGTCTTCAATCTCTCAACTTCTATGTTTTGATACCTCGAACCCTATGGCTCAAATTCTTCATCAGCAAGGTGATGGAGAATATACATTGAATGTAGCGCGCGGGTTTACATCTTGCCCCTCGGTCAGTTTGTACGCTCCGACCACAGTTTCGGAATCATCACAGTTTACCGTCCAGTATACGGATTGGAATAATGATGACCTCAGTTTAACAGTGAAATTATTCGATGAAAATCTTAATTTAATATATCAAAACTTTGATACGAACCCTATCCAAGCTATTGAACTCCCTGCTCATGTTACCGAAGGTATGTATCATCTCTTGTTGGTTGATGAATCGAATATTGTGTACGCTGAACGAAAATTGCATGTTGTTCATGACCCTTTACAGTTTGTCCAACCAACAAAAACTATTTTGGATGTGAACGAAGCACCACAAATACTCATACATTCCTTTATGCATCATTCAGGTGAGCCTGTAGATTGGACTTTTACCAATATCACTTTAACCACAATTTCTCAAACAGGAGCAATAATTACACAATCCTTAGATGAAGAATATACTGGTTTGGGCGCAAAAGTTGTCACCTTGACAAACCTGCCCGAGGTCATGCCGGGGTCAATCCTTCATGTTCAAGCAGATCTGTATGCTGGCGAGGAGGTCACGAAATATTCCCTTTCTTGGAAAAAGGTATTTTTTGAACCAAGTATCACATGCGAAACTGAACTCATACCCGATCAAACATTGCCCGAAAATGATGTACTCTGCCTCGTCTCCTTGAATGGAAATGTACATGGCGGTTCATCGAATGGACTCACTGAATTCCAAGTAGAAGGCACATTGGATATCTTCGATGAACAATTTGAACTCATTCAACAAATCGATTTTAGCAGCAATCTCTTCCGTTCAACTCCAATACGTATCGATTCGATAGAATTGGGCACCGGGCACTTTTTCGCGAAAGTGAATGTATCTTCCACTGCGAATCTCTACCTCACTGAAGAGGTTGAAGGATTTGAAATAGGTTCATTCATTTCATCAGAAAATGAGTCTCAACAAATTCTTGGAACGTATGATTTGACAATTATTTCTATCCGAGACACCGCTTTAGCAGGGGATGACATTGTTCTCACTTGGCAAACAACAGGTGAAGAAACGGCATACTTTTTGGTTGAAGTATATGGCGATAATGACATTGTTCAGACTCTTTCATTATTGAATGATGGCTCGACAAATGGTAATTTCAAAATTAAATTACCCAATGATGTCAATCCCTACATGGCTCATTCAATCACGGTTCATGCTTACAGTACATACGGTTCTGTAGATTCAAAGAGCGTGAACATACAAGGAATGAATCAGCAAACCTATTTGGACGTTAATATCAATCCAGACCGACCGAAACTTGGTTCGAATTTCAATGTAGAACTTTTGCTTTCTACCGATGATAGTTGGTTGAGTTGGAATTGGGCTCTTTACAAATCATCCCACATCACTCCCTCGGATATTCTTTCTGAAGGGAACGGTTTTGAGTTGGATAACAGCGCCAAATTCAGTGTTCATCTTCCTTTGAGCCAGTATACATCATCTCCGTATCTTCATTTGGAGGTAGAATCTGAAGACGGTTCTTTGTTCTATGAAACAATCCGAATTCTACCCCTCCCCCTTCGTTCGATTACATTGGACATGGATTCAGAAATGATTCTTGATAAGATGTATGACGTTGAATGGAAATTAGAAGGTCAATACCTAAACACTCTCGATAATGTTGAACGAATTGAATTTGCAATTTATTCGATGGATTATGAACTCTATCTGGAAGAAGTTTATTCAGTGAATACAACAAACGGGGAATTTGAAACTCGTATCCCATCATCACTTACTCCAGGCTCCCATTTTGTTCTCATTGAATTTACATTTGCTGATGGAGATACATATGAGCATTCACAGATTATCACTGTACTTTCTGACCCCCCCGGCATTAATATATTTGCTTTGAATATTCCTCCATTGGCATTGGGCCTTGACACCATACTTGTTGTCATTCTTATCGGCCATGCAGTATTTTTGCATCGTCGCTCTTCAAAAACACAACAGAGAGATGATACAGTATTTTCTGACGAACATCTCGACGCCGAGGACAAAGAGATTCCTGAATTTACCGTCGATTATGAAGACTATGGTGAAATAGATTCAGTGCCAGAGGCAGATGAGTACCCAATGTATCAAGAACATCCTGCTGGTTCAGGCCATCATTGGGTCAAATACAGCAGTGAATTAGAATGGGAATATATTGAAATTTAAGGATGTAAGTAAATCGATGCTTTCTGGTCCAAAGCAGTTTGATTTGAACATCGTGAAGAGAATATCTTCATGTATTCTTTTTGAGATTTCGTTGACGCAGGGCTTCTATCGCTACGACACTGACTGCAACTTGTAGGTTGTAGGACGGGACAAAGCCATCCATTGGTAACAATACACACGCATCAGCTGCTGCCAATACTTGTTCACTGATTCCCTCTTTTTCTGCACCTACGACCAACATCACATCGCCAGTCAAATCTTCATCCCAAGGTCCGTGTGTTCCAACATCCTCTACCGCAACAATACGAATATTGTGAGTTTTTGCCGCCTTAAGAATCTCATCTGTTGTGCTATATACCACGGGAATAAATCGGTCAGCACGCATACTTGAACGTCGGATAGTGCGGCGTTCTTCATGGGTTTTTTCCACATTCAATATCACAGCATCAGCACCTGAGACTTCAGCACATCGAATAGCAAATCCAAGATTTGTAGAATAGGTGACGCCATCAAAAAACCAGATGGTGCCTCCGCGCTCAAGGACCTCATTCAAATCTCCATGAGGCATTCGTCCAGTGAGGGCCAATGCATCGACAAATCCATCAGCAGACATGCGCCATAAGTCGTTGGTTGAACCCTCTTCCAATGGGATATTATGTTGTTCACACAACTTTCTAATTTCAGTAGTGTCTTTTTCTCGGTCAACCAAAACCATCTCTATGGCTTGCTCGGATAAAAGGGCAGCAAGCACCGCTTCTCTCCCTGTGATTTGCCCTGCCATGAAGTGGCGTGGGCCGCAGTACTCATGAGGTTACCCGCACTGGGAGGTCCATGGCGAAAAAACACACCCCAAAATTTTTGGCAATTACCGAATCAGCACGTGCAGTCATTCCTGAATGCGATGCAGCCGCTCTACGAGTTATGCTTGAAGATGAAGATTCTCTTGTTGTCTTCGATGTTCGAGAACGCCATGAGTTTGAATCAGGGCACCTAAACGGTGCCGTTCATCTTGGAAAAGGTGTAATTGAACGTGATATCGAGAAGCATGATTTGGACGATGATTCACGGATTGTTTTGTACTGCGGTGGTGGCTTTCGTAGTGCAATTGCAGCCAAATCACTCAAAGAAATGGGCTATAGCAACGTAATTTCTCTATGGGGCGGTTGGCGTGGAATCCAGGCAGAAGGCCTAGCGATTGAGTGAATTCTATTCTTGAAAATATGTCAGCAGCACTCGTGTTACTGTGTTTTGAACTATGTTGACGCGTGGACAGACTCATAAAGGGGAGTTAAGTCGGCTGAATGCTGAGAAGCGCTGGTGTTCATCATGACTCGAGGATTGTATCAACATGTTCGTGAAACTTGGAAGCAACCAAAGGACGCAGTTCCTCACATGTTCCGCCAGACTCGAATGGCTCAATGGCGCCGCGAACCGGTCAACTGTAAGATAGACCGTCCGACTCGAATCGATGCTGCACGACGCATGGGCTACAAAGCCAAGCAAGGTGTTGTCGTCATCCGAACCAGAATCCGCCGTGGTGGACTTCGCAAGGGTAAGATTCACATGAAGCGTAAGCCAAGCAAGGCCGGTATCAAGAAGATCACCATGGCCAAGAATACGCAACGTATGGCCGAAGAGCGTGTTGCACGCCATTTCCCGAACATGGAAGTTCTCAACTCGTATTGGGTTGGACAAGACGGAAAGCACAAATTCTACGAAGTAATTCTCATCGATACACACCACCCTGCTATCATCGCTGATAAGCAACTTGGCGTGTTCAGTGCAGCCAATGGAAACAAGTCCCACCGTGGACGAGCTTACCGTGGAAAGACTTCTGCTGGAAAGCGAGGACGTGGTTTGCACAACAAGGGTAAGGGCGCAGAGAAGTTGCGACCATCCCTCAAGGCAAACCTCAACCGTGGAAAGTGATTTCTGTCTTTTTTGGATGAGAAGAGTTCAAGAACTCTTGCCTCATATCATAAACTGATACCATGGATGATTTACTTGCAATTGGACTAGTGGCCGTTATTTCTTTGCTCATTTGGGCTTTAATGAATCAAAGGTCGAAACATTTGGTGAGTCAAGCCACTCAAGATTCAATCGTTGTTAAGGCACAACTCGAATCGCAAATCGTACAAGAACAGGAAATCGCTCGCAGATACGAACAACGAGAAACTGAACGTGAGGAATCAATGAAAGCTAGTTTCAAACTGCTATCTCAGGAAGCGTTAGATACTCTCAAACAAAAAGCGGATGTAGAGAAGCAATCCGCTTTCGGCGAAGCAACATCTTCGCTTTCGAAAACGCTTGAGACTTATATGGAAAACATCTCTCGCATCGAACGTGAAACAATTGAGAGAAATACCAAACTGGAGTCAGAAATTGGCAAGGTTGCCGAACTTGGACTTGAACTTAGTGAAGACACTCGAAACCTTACCCGTGCCCTCAAAGCGGACTCACAAGCGCAAGGAGCTTGGGGCGAATTGGTGCTTGAAAATCTTCTGCAATCCATTGGTTTTGAAGAAGGACGAGATTACGACACACAGCATGGAGAAACATCCTCGGATGGAAAGCGATTGAGAACCGACTTCATCATTCATCTTCCCGACAATCGGCAAGTGATTATTGATTCCAAAGTATCCCTTACTGCTTGGGAGCGATATGTCAATTCAGAGGATGATGCGGAAACTGAAACCGCTTTGAAAGCACACTGTAATTCTATTAAAAACCACGCAACGACTCTTGCAAAGAAAAATTATCAAGATATGAAATCAGTGAATACAGTTGAATTTGTATTGATGTTTGTCCCTCTTGAAAGCGCCTTTGGCGCTGCGATGAGACAAAACCCAGATTTGTACTTCGACCTTTCAGGAAACACCCGTGTCAAGGTTGTAACCGGTGCTACAATTGTGACGGCCCTCATGTTGATCAAAGATATGTGGAAGAGAGAACATCAGAGCCAAAATCAACAAAAATTAATTGAGGAAGCGGGCGCATTGCATGATAAAATTGTACTTTTCTTGGAGTCATTTGAAACGATTGGAACCGAGTTGGGGCAAGCAAAATCCGCTTATGACGAAGCATTAAATAGATTATCTGAAGGAACAGGGAATGTCATTCGAAGAACGACCAAACTCAAGCAATTAGGTGCTAAAGTCAAGAAGGAATTACCAATTCCGCTCAAGGAAGAAGGCGAATTAGGCCATCAACAAGCATTACTTGAGTTTGTGCCCAGTCTTGAGAGCGGTACCGAAGAAGACTAATCAAACACGGGTTTTGAATCCCATTGCTCGAACTACGCACCAACCAGCTCGTGCCTCCCAAATAGTGAAAGTGCCTCCAGCAATACTTGCAGCCACAGCCCACCAACCAATTGAGGGGAGCAATCCAATGCCAATTAGGAGGGCTAATCCAAGTCCTACAGCGACACCCATAATTCCAATTCTCAGTCTTGCTGCTTTACCAGCAGCGCCTATATTACAGGTGAGTGCCATGCTCACACGTTTCTATTGGTAGTATATGAACAAATGTTTCGTAATTAAAAACTATTCTCATTAGGTAAAGGGACATTCAAAACTGAAACTAGAGGTCAATGAAGCAATCGCTTATTCTGAAAGCATTCAATCGCTGTGAAAGGTGGAAATCTCGGGGTTCTTTTATTGCCCCTCGACTGGTGGCATTGATGAGGGATACCTATGTCTGAAGGTGAAGAATCTGTGTCCCGACTTACGGGCCTTGAAGTCTTCTTGCCTGATGGTCGCCGTTTGGGCGTTGTTCATGATGCCGTGATTGATGTCAATGGATTGACCTGCACACACTTGTTTGTACGCGATACTGAGGAGGAACTTGTCGAAGGTTCAGTTCATGTTGCAGTACCTTGGCGATGGATTCGGGCAATTGACCGAATCGTTTTGCTTCGTTGGTTCCCACCAACTCCAATACCCCTTCAGAGTTGAGGTGTTTTCATGCGTATGGAATTACATATTCTTGGGACTTCCTCGGCTCGTCCAACCCGTAAAAGACAAGTCAGTGGCAGTTTGATTCAATGCGACGAGGGCATCATTGTTGTCGATGCAGGCGAGGGTTTTCAAACTCGATATGCTGACCAACGTAAGCGATTAAAAACGCATGACAATGTCAATACTTTACGTGCATCTAGAATCCATGCTGTATGCTTTACTCATGGTCATTTAGATCACACATGGGGCTTACTGCCTTGGATGCATTCAATGGCATTGGACAAAAGAGAAACTCCACTTTTGATTTTCGGCCCGACTTCATCAGAAGTCTTTGATGCTCTAATCGCCGGTGAATCAATCCCTGATTCTGCTCCAAGTGCAGAATTGGCTCGCCAAATCAAAGGTTGGCAAGAACTTGGAGGAACTTCAGAAAGTTTGGGATATCCAATTCGATGGATTCTTGGAGATGTTGCTGCAAACCGTTGGCTTGAGATAGATAGCAATGGTGTATCCACACCTATCAATGCAATGCCTCAGCCAGAAAGATGGAAGAAATATCGAATACAACCTTTGGCAACCCATCACACGGTTCCTTCATGTGCTTGGATGCTTGAATCGAAAGGCGATGTTGGTAAATTCAACCGCCTTAAGGCGGCTGAGTTGCGATTGAGTAATGAGCAAAAAGCACAACTTTCGGCTGGAAATGATATCATAATGGAAGATGGAACTTCATTGAAATCCCAAGATTTCCGAGGTCAAGAACGACCTGCAACTCGCATGGTCATATCAGGCGACACGTCTGAAATGTCGAAAGGAATTACATCGCTTTCTGGAATTGATGTTCTAGTTCATGAGGCGACATTTTTGAAAGACGCTCAGAAATGGGCAGATGAATTCCTTCACAGTACCAGCACAGGTGCAGCAAGAACTGCACTGGCTTGCCACGCTCGACATCTGGTATTGACACATTTCAGTGCCCGCATTAAAGACGCCACTGTTACACTTTCCGAAGCGAAACAAATTCTAGAATCAAGTTCATCCTCGGCATCTGCTGCAGTTGACGGCGACCGAATTCAAATTTCTGAATCCGGTTCTATCAGCCATTTGGTTTGGACTGGTGACGGCTGGTTGTCTTGAGCAAACGGCCACATCATTGAAGTGGGTCACGGCTTACAGCGTTGTATGCGTTCCTCTGTGATTGTTGCGTCTTTGCTCATGCTGATGTTGATTCCAGCCTCATCTTTGGCTACTGAAGGCCGTGCTGAACCGAATTGTTTGAACGACACCCCTGCTGCATTTTCTAGTGCGACAGTGATTGGTGATGGTGCTTGCATCAAAATCAATCTTGGAATTCTTACACCAGGTGATGTGTATGACCTTTCCATTATTGTAAGTCAAGATGAATTGGATATCTTGTTCTTTGACCAAAATTCAGTACAACCCTATGACCTTGGTCAATCATACCGTAACTTATTCGAACAGGCACCTTCAACTGAATCAGCAATGGGAAGTTATGAATTCCATTGGCAAGTTCCCCAATCAATTAATGCCAAGGCTTGGTATATTGTTTTTGATAATACTGCACATTCGGGAGACCAAGGAATGGGAGACCAAGGTGGAGCAGACAGCCGTGCTAGTCTAACAGTCTCTCAAATTTCAGAATCCTATTGGACTCCATTCCATAATTTAATTGCCATGGAGAATGACACCTCTCAAACATTGCTTTCAGGTGAGGATTTGCTACTTGATGCAGGTACAAGTGTTGTTGTTTCAGCATGGTCTCTTGAAGGAACAGGAGATATATATTTGCAAACACGAAGCATGAATAATCTCTACACATCCGGTGGAGTCGGCTCTCTCTTCATCACCGGTGCAGCACTGCAATCGGTCGAAGGTTCAGCATCTTTTTCTTGGATTGTTCCCAATGAATTAGACGGTGAAGAGTTGATTGTTATCGCCGACAATACCGATACTCCTGTTGGTGGTGCAGATGGTAATAGTCCAGTTCGTATGACCGTTAAGGTCGAACTCGCCCCTCAATTAAATCCAGTAATATCGAACAATGCAAATGGTAGTACTGTCGTTGGAAATTCGATTACTTTGGATGCGTACTCGACTCCTAATAGCCTAAATCAAGTTGCATCAGCATCTTGGGATTTTGATGCTGCTGTTGATGCTGATGCTGATGGGGATTCATCCAATGATGCTGATGCGACTGGCTGGGATGCACTCGCACAATGGACAACTCCAGGGGACCGAACAGTCACACTCACAGTTACTTCTCCAACCGGTTCATCCGCCTCATCTACATCAGTCATTTCTGTTCTTGATGTTGTTAATCCAGTTGCTCGTATCGGAGGAAATGGACAGCCAATAAGTGGTGGATGGAAACTCATTACTGGTGAAACAATACTTCTCAATTGTGATGGAAGCACAGATGACCACATTATCAGCACATGTGCATGGAACTTAGATGGCTCCCCCTATGGTCAAAACTCTTCAGTGTCGTTTTCATGGTCCGATATTGGGTCCCATGAAGTGGTCTTAACCGTGAATGATGCATCGGGAAATTCGAATAGCATCTCCACAACTCTGTTGATCACAGATATCACTCTGCCAATATTAGAACAATCCAGTCTGAATCTTCTTCCTTCGAGCGGAATGGTCGATGACAAAATAACCT
>JABJFI010000028.1 GCA_018662825.1 Methanobacteriota archaeon
CCAATGGCTCACACTATGGGAAGAAGGTTCTGGCTTGCCAAATAATGCTGGAAGCCGCATCTATGAATTGTGGACCGATGGCACAAACCTTGTTGTTGGTGGTGGAGACGTAAGTGGCTTTGGACAATTCCAAGGCGGCGCTGTTTCACATTGGGACGGTAGTACTTGGACTCAATTTGATTTGGGCCAAAGCGGTACTCCAAATGGTTACCCGATTTCTATGGCTATGTGTGGCGGGGTACTGAATATTGGAATCTATTCAAATAACGGCGGTGTCGCTCGCTTAGACCTCGTAAATAGTACTATCATTGGTTCATTCACTCGTGCAGATTGGAACGAGAATTACGGCCAAGTTGCTGGTGTTACCTGTGACACAACCGACACGCTTTACGTCGCTTTTTACGTAGATGATGCGGACATTAAGAAATATAGTTACTCGACCGGTGCTTGGCTTACACCAATTACTTCTACAACCAATGGTCTACCAAGTGACCGTGTATGGTGGGACTCGATTGGGTATGCAAATGGTGCCCTTGTTCTTGGACATGGCATCGGCTTATCTGGAAATAACATCATAGGTGGTGGTTTCTCCCTCATTGCTACTTCTGGAAATTCTAATGCTCAAGCCAGCGTCAATGGCGCTGGCTCTTCTGTAACCTCATTCCAATGGTTGGGAAGTGAATGGTTAGTTGGTCAAGCAGGTGGTTCATCTGGATTCAGTAAAGTTGAGACCATTAGTTCTCTTGGCCGAAATACAATTGCTACACTACCTGGTTTAGTCAGTGGTCAAGTGACTACAATGACTGGAAACAGCACACATTTGTGGATTACAACTGTGGGCTCAAACCAAGGATTTGGCCAATCAAGCGGTGCTGGAATCTTACAAGGCGAACGGCAAACTGATGGTTCAATTCTATGGCAAGATGGATGGACAATGACTGCAAATAGTAAGGCTCAGGATACCGAACTGATAGGTACTGACCTCTACATTACAACTACTCCAACTGGGTTGTACAAACTTGACACAACCACGGGAATCATCACGCGATTGAACGGTGGATTGCATAACAATCTCGATGGAATGGTGCGAGTTGGCACTACCCTCGTTCTTGGACTGATGGGAAGCGGTGGTTCTGCCCCTGGTGTTCAACTCTATGATATTCAAACTGGTTACGGAAATGGCAAACTCATCGGTGGCCTACCTTCGAACGCCATCAATAATTTTGCAGCAACCCCTGACATACTCTACATCGCCACCAATGGTGGCGTAGGTCGTTGGGATTATGCTACGGCAGACTGGATCAATCCTTTGACCACTTCCGATGGACTCCCTACCAACATCGTTGAAGATGTTCTTGTCGAAGGAAATTACCTCTGGATGACGACAACTGCTGGCTTGGTTCGAATGGACATCACTACAAATGCTACGACTTTGTACACTTCGGCTTCTGGACTAATGGGCACTTCTACCATGTCACTAACTTCCACAACAAGCACTGTTGTCTCTCCTAATGGAACTGCCACCACTAGTACTATGGTTCATGTGAGTCATGATGGTGCTGGAAGTGAACGCCCTGCTGTTTCGACCATTGATTTGAATTCTGGAACAATTACAGGCCATGAATTTGACCAATTGCCATCCAATAACATCGATGCTTTGGCAAGTGATTTCTGGGGTGTACATATCGCTACAGATATTGGACCAATGACTCATTGGAACAGCACCTCTTCGTTCTTTGAAAACGGAATACCATCCTACCAAGTCTTCGGTTGGCCTGTACAAAAAATGATTAGTGATGGAGACCATGTTTTGGTATTCGGTAATAACGGTGTTTCAATTATTGAAGCACGAACAAATTCACATCAAAATCTCAAAATGATTTCTATGCCGTTGCTTACTGGCGGTACAATTTCATCAGATTATATTTGGCTCACTACTGATGGCGAAGGACTGTTTGGATACGAGAATAATCCACAATATTCTGAAATTGAACGCGTGTCTATTCGTTATGCAAATCCGCTTAATGTTGGATTTAATTTAGTAACTCAAGATATTACCGGTATGACACATCCGGGAATGAGCATTACACTTGCTGACCTTAATTCAACGGTTGCTCTCGATCCAACGCAGGGTGTTGTTGGAACCAATGGAATATTGTTCCAAAGCGTCCCATTGGCATTCACTTCTCCAGTCAAAAATGCAGCAACATGGGCTCACTCAAAGAGTCTCAAATACAATGCCACAATTGAACTTGCAAATACGCCTGGTTTTGAAACGACAATGCAACTCGCTGTCGATAACGGCGTCATTGTAAATGGAACGCAATTCTTGCGAATGACACTACGTTCTCCTTCAAACGGTTCGTTGCAAACCCGTCTTATCTATGATTACGTTCGTACTGAAACGCCGATTACCTTGACTGATATCATTGACCGTCCTGATGACGGCGGTGGTGCCTTGTTAGCTAATTGGAGTCTAGTCCATGATGACAACTTTGCTCGTTATTTGATTTACGTTAATGAAGGTCCTTTTTCTACTCCAAACGGTTTACCACTCAGCGCTGCGGACCTCTCTGGGCGCACGATTGACAAAGCCATTTCATTGCACAGTCGCCTCTCAAGTGAAGTCACTACGGCCAATGGAGTAGCATTGGTTGATGGTGTAGAATACTATGCTGTAGTCGTTGTTGAATACGATGATGGACACCTCGGAACGCCATCGCCAATAATGGGCCCTGCTTCTCCAACCAATGAAGTTCCTCTCTCACCACTATGGGCAACCGCTGGGCCTCACGAGGGTGGTGCTGACGGTGACCTCGAGGTCGAATGGGCTCGTTGTACATCGCTTGATTTGACAAGTACTATGATTTATGCCTCAACCTCTTCAATGACTGATGTACTAGGATTGACTCCTGAATCTGAAGTCATGAAGGCGGAAGGAAATACAACTGTTCTCTCCCTTGATGCTGGTCAACCGTACTGGCTTGCCCTCACATGCGTTGATGAATCGGGTCAGGAAGATGTGATGAATCCAACAATCATTGGACCGGTTGTACCAACAGGTGGATTGAATGATAATACGGCTCCACCTAAGATGGAGAATGTTGCTGCTATCGATACTCCCGAGGACGATGGTGGACGAATCACTGTTTCATGGGATATCAACCCCGCAGAAGACTGCACGTTCTATGCTATATTTATTCGATTGTCAATGGGTAATTTTGATGGCGATAATATTACATCAGCCTCGGTTGCAAACGATGACTATTCTCAAGCGAAAATCATTGATGACTGCTCTGAAACTTCAACGACTGTTACGAGCATAGGTGGTGTTGCACTCCAAGATGGTCAAGCGTACTATGTTGGCGTTGTAGCTTACGATGATTGGTTGAATGCAAATCTTGATGATGTCGATTTGGTAAAAGTTACTCCTCTACGCAACATTGCCGGAGGCGGCACAACGCCGGACAGAGTAGGTGCTGTCAACGCCTTTGACCATCCAGATGATGATGGAACAGCAATTGATGTCATCTGGACGATATCGGATGCTGATGACTTCTCTCACTACATCGTATGGGCTGCAGACCAGCCAATATCTGACCTCTCAGTTGCCTGGGCTGCATTTGGTGATGATGATGACAAATGTGCGTGTTTGAAAATTAACAAACAATGGATTGATGAAGATTACAACCCAATTGAACTATCGATTTCAACGGCTCTTTACGGCGGGAATGGGCAAGCAGGAATCATTGATGCAACTCCACAACTCATCAAGCCTGATGTTGAACTCTATGTCGTCGTAACTGTTCATGACCTCGCTGGAAATGTCTATCTTACTGACTTAGCACAAGCGACTGTTACACCAATCAACAATTTACAAGATGTTACTGCACCTGCACCTCTGGAAACAATTGAATTATATGACCGTCCAAATGATGATGGTAGCGCTTTACTGCTTGACTTTGAATTAAGTGGAGAAAGTGATGTAGCAACATACGAAGTCTATGCTGCAACTTGGACTTTTGATGCAGTTGGCATGGGGACAACAGGCCCTTCAACACCGATTGCAATCCTCTCTCGGCTTCCACAACTACCACTTACTATTGACATTGTAGCAGGAGATACACCTGTGATTGCTGGCCAAGAAATATGGGTCGCTGTAGTAGTTCGGGACACTGCTGGAAATGCCCAAGAAGACAATTTAGTGAGTGTTTCTGCTCAATCGATTGACGATGGAATTGATGATTTAGGTGGATATCTCGATGAAATTGAAGATGTTGTTTTGTCTTGGAATATGGAAACAAATATTTTGGTCGAATGGAGTCATTCTTCCGATTCAAGTGTTCGCGGCTATCGCGTTTATATTTCAAACACTGATTTTTCTACGATTTCCGATGCAGATTTTGTTGCTGAAGTGAAAGCCTCTAATTCATTCCTTATCACTCCAAATAATTACCAGCCCTTGGTCAATACATCTGTTTGGTATATCGCTGTAACACCGTTTGATGATTTCTTTGAAAGAGAAGAAGTGGATACGATAATGCTCGATGTATTTGGGAAAAATAATGCCAATGGAGATGGAAATCAAGATACGACTAATGAAAATGATTTCTCGTCTCTCCTAACGCCACCGAACTTGTTGGCAGCTGGATTATTGGTCGTGGCGATTCTATTATTAGTC
>JABJFI010000007.1 GCA_018662825.1 Methanobacteriota archaeon
CCAAATCCTGGTCTACTCCAACTCCAGGGTGGCTTGGCACTATATGACGCGATTTTCGCCCTGCTGGGATCTACCCAAAACCTCGTATTAAAATGGCCAAATGATATTCTGCTCAAGAAAGATAACCAACTTCGCAAAGTGGGTGGAATCTTGGTCGAAAGCGTCAGCCGTGGTAAATCCTCGCGCATTGTCCTTGGTATTGGCTGTAATATTCAGTCAACAAAGGTGCAAAAAGAGGGTTATTCTATCGCGTATTTACGGGAGTTAGATGAACAGATATCTCTCGATGATTTTCAAGTTGTAATTCAAGCATCGGTTGCCTCCTGGTTTGAACGAAAACAGGGAATTAATCAACCCAAAAATAAGGAGATTATATCACTCTATCAATCAAAATTTTCCGAAGGAATTGATGCCCTTGGCACATCACTCTATAGAAATAGAGAGATGCTGTTCAGCACTGTTAAAGTCGATGGAAAAATAACATTAATTGATGCTGAAAACATCACCCATAATATAGAAGATGGTGAACACATCGAATGGTCAAATTATGACTCGAATTAGACCTCAGATTCTAGCACAGCATCGACGGTTTGATTCATCATCTCATCCCGTCTTTTTGCCATACCAAAAATCACGCATATGGCGCCAAGGGGATAAATGATGAAATCGATGAGGATTTTTCTGTCGACATCAACTACGACATCACCTGAGCCTTGAACAAAATCAACCGAATAGGAATAAAAACCCTTTTCTTCTACTTCAAAAATGATAGATTCTGATTCACCACCTGCTAGATTGAACTGCTCTGATAGTTCTACATTTCCATTCTCATCACGAATTTCAATCTCAAAAGATGATTGATTTTCAGCTTCGACAGTGAACTCGAATGTGTCGCCTTTCAGCATGGATGCACCATTAGAATAGGGTTCAGCATCCGCATCAACATTCACTGGAGATACAAAACCGTGGATAAAGAGTCCTCCAATCAAAAATGTCACCCCGAGGAGAATGAATACATCACTCATCTTCATTGCAGGTGCACTGCCGCCTCCAGCCATAGCACCACGTGCAAGCGTAATCACATGAAGGTGATGGTCAACGATTTCGCTTTGGACGAGGAATGGCTAAACGTTCACGAACTAAACGTATTTTTCCACTACTGGTTATACTTCGGATTCCATGAGTCAAAAGTGAGTCACCAGACTCAATAAATTGACGTACGCTTTGATATTCTGAATGAGGGATTTCAAGAATTGCAAAACCATGATTTTCGATTCCTCCTAAGGCCGATACTGCAGCAATAGCAACCTCTGAATGGGCGGGGTGGAAATCCATCAAACGAAAGGGTTTGGAATCTTCAAGAGGATGCAATACTTCGGAAAGATGTTTTTCAAACGATGAACGTGATTCGAATTGAGCAAGACATTCAATGCCTACCCATCTGCGTTTTCCACGCAATGCCTTCGACAAACGCTTTGCCATCGTAGCGTGGATGAACTCCTCCTTCAATACATTTGACCGTAAATACCGTGCATAGAATGAAAATACATAAACGCGAGGACACGCCATGGAGGAGGACGGAGGAGTCGAGATTGATGGAAGCAATGAGAGAGACCTCTTGCTCGACTTAGCATCAAACGAAACCTCACTTTTGGGATTGATTCGGACTTTACTTTCTCCGAAAACGCTCCCTCATTTGGCACTCATCACCTTGCTTTCCACAGTTCTCTATTTCATCGCGAGTACCGATGATGGGGGCGATATTGCAGCTCTTGGGTTCATCTCCCTTTCATGTGGTTATGCAATAACAGCATTGTTTTCCAATAACCAACAAGTCAAATCGTGGATTACTCTGTCCGACCAATCTGATTCAATAGAAAAAAAGAAATTCACCTCTCGAATATTTTCGAGTTTTAAAATTTGCATTTTCCCGTTGGGCATCTCAGGCATACTCGGCCTTCTCATCATGACGTTATTTGGTCAAAACTCCGGTTCGGATTTACCTGCGGCATTTCCCATCAGCCTAGGTTCACTATTCGTGCTTTGGGCTGTTGCACAAGGTCGCTCATTTGGTTCTTGGGCGTCATCTATTGCAGCAAAGAAATTGCCACCTAGAGAAAGTAGTTCGGGAAACATGAAGGTGATGACTGCCATTCAACTATGTATTATCCTAGCACTCTCGGGTCTTGGAATTGTAGGATTTCAATTCCTTTACGAGGACAATTTCGACATCGGAGATGCAATCCTTTCCAATGTTATCTTCTTCTTACTCGCCACTGCAGTTTACGGATTAACGGTAGCATGGACTTGGAAACAAAGGCAAATGTCCTTGCGGGATAAAGCACTCAAACGTTTTTCCTCACGATGGACAATCTTTGCACATATTTTTGCGACATGGCATCTCCTTACAATCTGGCGTCAACTGGTAATGTCTCCTGGAACCATAGAAGTGTTCATAGAAGAAATCTTACTGATGATGTTTACTGTATTCATGGCCATTTGGTCAATCACCTCACAATCGGTTGGAAGTAAATACAAATTTCTTTCGACCGAAAATGCCCTGCCTTGGGGGCTCTCTTTTGGCTACGCATATGCAGGTAGTGTTGCCATGTTGGCAACCGCTTTCAGCGACATTACCTATGTTATGGTCTCCGGGCATATCATTGCATTATTAACCATAACATGGCTACAAAGAAGTGTTTTGTCAAATATCCTCGACCAACATGATTTATCTGTATCTGTGGATCGAGCATCGCAAAAAACATCTTCTCCAGCAAAGAAAGAAAACTCTCAATCAGAGCACAAGATAAGTGCTGAAGTCTCTGAACAAGATACCCAGACAAATGATGGAATTCAGGTACAATGGGATGGTGCTGTCGGCCCTTCGATAAGTGACGATGTAGAATGGGACGATGTCATCGAATTGAGCGATTAAGATTCTGCTTGAATCCCAGAAAGAAGTGTTACTACTCGAATAGTATCTTCAAGGTCTTCACTAACTCGTGCTCCTAAAATGACCTGTGCATTCGGGTCCAAAGCATCGGTGAACATGTTGGCAACTTCATCGAGTTGACCGATGGTCATTCCTACTCCACCCTCTACCTGAATTAGGCAGCCTTGAGCACCTCCAACATCAAGTTCAGCAAGAGGTGCCATCATTGCAGATTCTAAGATGCCTTCTGGGTCGTCGGGTTTTCCAATACCGACCAACATGGTTGCTTCACCTTTTTTCTCGACAATAGCCCGAAGATCCATGAGGTCCAGATTTATCAGACCCATACTCATCAAAGTACGGACCAAACCTTCAATCAAATCTTCAACCCATTCAGCCCCCATTTGCCATGATTTACCTCGCTCTCGCGCTTGGCGTGCAAGGCGTTCAAGTGAAAGCCTCACTGTCACATGTGCGTTTTTCTCAAGTCTGTGCAATCCTTCCTCAGCGATGGCTGCACGTGTTTCTTGCACATCAAAAGGTAAAGCAGCAACAGCCACAACAATAGCGCCTGATTGGCGTGCTTGACGTGCAAATTCATGAGCAGCACCAGTTCCAGTCCCCCCACCAAGTCCAACCAACAAGAGAACTAATTCAACAGGTTCGAGTACCGTTCGTGTCAATGCAGAATACCCCCTCATTCGTTGTTCAGCAAGGGGAGGTAATGCTGCACAACCCATAGAATCAATAGCATGACCAAGTCGAAGAAGATGGGCTGAGTCACTGTTTTCAAAACTTGAGTCGTCCGCATCAACTAAGCACATGTCTGCAAATCCATCGCATCGTGCATGAGCGCCCTTAGCCCATGAACATCCAAGGCCCCCTACACCAGCAATGAGGATGTGTGACGCTTCCATGGTGGGCCTTTGAACCGAACCTCAATGAACTTTGGCCGTGTTAGCCCTTGTTAGACATAGCGTAAATATCGACGTCGTGCATCTCTAGCCCATGCGTTATCTGGCTCGAGTGCGAGCACTCGATCATAGTATTCAATGGCAGTTTCAAATTCAGAGAGATGTCGCCCATACAAATGACCAAGGTTGGAAAGAACTGGGATACATTCTGAATCGGTCTCAACCATCGAAAGAAGCAAACGCTCGGCAGCACCCAAGTCATTACGCAACATCATTTCTTCCGCTTGGTCTAGTTGTTCAAGTTGCTCGGGAGTCAACTCGTAGGTGTTATCAAAGTGGGCAGCCATAGGAATTCTCCATCCACTGCTCGGAGCAGTCATTGAATAAGTCTCCCTCTAAAAGTGCTGAAATTCGATTCAATTTCAAAGAATTTTGTTTCGGAACCACGGATATAATTGCATCCCCGCCAGCAATAGAACAAACGGCCTACTGCGTAGATGTTTTTGATGCTATTTGCTGGGAACGTTTAAGGAGCACTTGCCAGTGGCTCCAAACAATTGGGTGAGGCTATGAGCGGGAGCATATTTTCCATGCGTTCTAGAGTCGTGGTTGCACTTGTGATTTTACTCTTTGTCCCGGGTTTCGCATCGTCACTTCACGGAGGTATTGGCGGTGCACAAGACAATGCTGGCGAAGCGATTGGTGATGTTGCCAAAGAGGGGTGCCTATGCCACAATAGCGCTGCAGACAATACCGTTCAAATTATTCTCGACGATGTCCCATATGGATGGATTGGCGGGGAATCATACACTTTGAAACTCCAAATTATTGGTGGACCGGCTGCTTCAGGAGCCTATACCGCTGGATTCTCGATGCGCACCACCGCTGGAGTTCTTTCTGGAGATGGTTTGCAGAATTGGAATGATGATACTACTACACTAACCCACACTGTTGCAAGTGCTGGGGAAGCAGAGCGCATGTGGACCCTCACTTGGCAAGCTCCCGAATCCGGCTCCGGCAATGTTGATTTCTGGATTACTGGCAACTCCGTCAATGGTGACCAATTAAACAACGCAGGAGGCGAGGAAGACCATTGGAATCAATTGTTGTTCTCTCTACAGGAAGGAAGCGATTCAACCACTGCACTTGGAACCCGAACCCTCTTCGCAGGTGACGGGAATGTGAGCCCTCCAGAACCCGAAACTCATGGCGTTGACTTGGAACACATGGGCGCCGAACTTCGCGCTCACTGGCTTGGATTGCTCGGATTCGGCGCAGTTATTCTCGTGATTGTATTTGCTGGACTAATGCTACGATACAGTTTTTCAACATCCTATACCGGCAGAACCAATCAACTAAGATTGCGTTACAAACTCATGCGCCGAGGTGACCAATGATGGACGACACAATCACCACCCTATTGCGAAAGGTTGCGAGTGGGAAAGTAAGTGTCGAAGATGCTCGTGTCGCTCTGGAAGATGCTTCACTCACAGAAGATCAAATGCAATCTGCAATCGACCATGGAGTATTCAACATTGCAGAATCTGGAACGATTGTCAGCGCATCCCTCGCACCTTCTGGCGCTTCAAATTTAATATTAATTTTCTTCGCATGGGGTCTATTTTGGTCGTGTTACTGGGTATTCTCGATGATTTATGGACTCGCAAAAGGCTGGGACCAGCAACAATTGTCTTACCACCTGGCAATGATGTGTATCACTCTCTGTTTGATGGGTTTGGCTTACCTCAAGTTCGTCCTACCCAACACGATTATTGTCAAACATGGAATGAATAAATTTGTTCCAGAGCACCAAAAAGATTGGAAGGAATACAAGTGGTGATGGAATATGGCACGTGAATACGACCTCAAACCTGCTCCTTCTTTTGAAGATGCTATCGACATAGTGCCAACATCTTCGATTAATCGCCGCCAATTCTTGCGATATGGATTTAATACCGCCACAGGTGTTCTTGCTGCATCATTGGGTGTTCTTGGATTCGCATCTATTTTGTTACCACCTGGAGGTGGCACCGGGGGTGAACTCGGCGTCAAGTTCTGGGCAAAGGGCCGAGAAGACACCGCTTGGTATGGGGCAAAGCACGAGCAATTGATGACTCACCAAGACTTTGCCGATGAGGCTGCAAAATCAAACACGGAAACTTCTGGCGCTTCAGGAATTTGGAACGGCGTCCCAGTTGTTGTCACATATGTCGCCCATTCAAAATATGCTAATTCACCAGTATCGAATGGTAAGGCTCGATTCCAATTTGCTGAAGGAGTAGATGAAACTGGAAAAACAATTGGCCACTTTGAAGATTTGAGTGACGCAGACCCACGGCTCCTTCCATCTGACAACTTAGTTATGATATTCGGCCGATGCACACACTTGTGCTGTATTCCAGGTTGGCAATTGGTTTCTAATTCCTACACCGAGGATTCTTGGACTCCTGGCGGCGGTGATGACGGTGGTACCAAACTTTTCTGTATCTGTCACTCTTCTCGTTTCGACCCAACCGTTCTTGAAATGAATACTAATCGAAACCGTTCAAACGGTTCTACCTTCAAATATGCAGGAATTCGACGTTCCGGTGGACCTGCTCCCGTCGGACTTCCAATTATCCCAATTGAATTGAATGCTGCTGGTGTTATTGAAGGAATAACGGACTATCTTGATTGGTACACATATTGTGACTGAGGTGATTATGTATGACAATAATGTTTTGGGTTCTTTGGTTTTTCATCGCTTTTGTCGTTGTTCTTGTCGCACTAACACTTCGTCAAGAAAACAGCGATATGCCACGCAGAGAGATTCTGCGCGCTGTTGAATCAACAGGAAAAATGGGTTTTGCAGAACGCTTATTCTTATGGGTATTCTCGTGGCTTGATACTCGTTTCCGCCTTCAAGATTACTGGAATATGTCAAAGGGTGCCTATTACAACATGCATCGACAGATGCCTTTAACTCACGCAGAAAAATACAAACTTAGAATAATTTGGTATTGGTATCCATTGTATTGTTTAGGTGGAATCTCTTTCCTTTCATTCATCATCTTGGTGGTTACAGGGACCGTTCTAGGCATCTATTATGTTCCAGGTGGCGAAGGTGACCCTTCTCCTGCTTACGCAAGTATGCAATTCATTATGACTGAGCTTCCGTTTGGATACATTATTCGAGCTGTTCACCACTGGTGTACTCACTTCATGGTTGCAAGCGTTTTCCTTCACATGTGTCGTGTATATTTCACTGGTGCATATCGTAACCCTCGTGAACTCAACTGGCTTATCGGTGTAGCATTGATGGCATTGACCATTGTCTTTGGATATTCTGGCTACCTCTTGCCTTGGGATTCATTGGCCTACGGTGCTGCTGTCATTGGAATCAACCTAGCAAATTCAAGCCCACTAGTTGGGAAATATGTTGCAACTTTACTGTTTAGCGGTTCATCCCTAACAGCAAGGACTGTTACTCGTATGTACTTTATCCACGTCTTTATTCTTCCAGTTATTGTAACGGGTTTGATTATTATTCATTTATTCATTGTTTGGGTACAAGGTATTGCGGAGCCGCATTGAGATTCGGAGGGTGAAAAATGGGACTAATCGATAACTTCGGACGTGTGGCTTCCTCCTATATGGCAGAGAAGGAACAATTGCAATCAGTTCAAGGAAAGCGTACTCGCACTCGAACTGGACATGGTTTCTGGCCACATGAAGTTCTGCGTGACACAATACTGCTTTCTTTCATGACCGCAGTTCTTTTGTTCTATGCATGGTTAATCCCCCCTCCACTTCACGGTGCTGCTGACCCCTATGCACAAGCAGGGTTCGTGTTCCCGGATTGGTATGTATTATTCTCGTATGGATACTTGCGTTGGGGTGAATACCTTCCTCAATTCACAGTTCCAACAGGTTTCATTGGTGAGATCGTCGGTCAACCTGTATTCCCTTGGAACGCAGCATGGTGGGGAGCAGCACTCACTGGTATTCCAGTCAGTATTCTTGCACTCCCGCCATTCCTTGGTGGTCGTGAGCGACGTCCAGTTGAAGACCCTTGGTTTGCCTCAGCCGGTGCTGTTTATCTTGCCCACATTTGGTTCATATCTGTATTTTCGATTAATATTTTCTTAGAACTCTATGCGAAAAATCGTTCTGATTATTGTAAGTTGGATAGTCATGGTGATTTGTTATGTGGAGTTCGAGAACCTTGGGTGGCAGATGCATTCAATACAATACCGTGGATAATGACAGGTGTACTTGTTTGGATTTGTATTTATTTCCTCGCTAGAGGATTGATGGTAAAAGCATGGGGTGCTGGTTTCAAACCAAGTCATGCAAAGCAAATTCTCATTGGAACTCTGTTGATTTCAACCGCAGGTACTGTGGCCACATGGGACACGTATGATGATGGGTTCTGGGATCAAGGAGGATTGTTGACAATTAAGGGTTTGACCCACGACTACTACCCCGAATTAGAATCCATGCGCACACAACCAACTGATGTTCATGTTCATTCGACCAACGAATTCACTGATGAACGCGGGTGGAGTGATACCGAAATCGTACCAACCACTGCTTGGATGGATTGGGTTATTTATCAACCAGCTCGCTATATCATCATCGACTTTAATGATGCAAATGGTCATCAAGATGCTGCTAATGGAATCAACGCAGCAGCCGGAAATACATCATTCTACGGCGGAGAAGGTTGGGCTACAAGTGGTAGTTTTACTATCACTGAGGATGCAAATAATTTCCCAGAAGGCCATCATGAATCAATTGAGACTCTAACCACTGACTTAAGTTGCGAATACCGTTCATCTGAGCGGAAAATCAACGATATGTCGACTGCTGACATGGTTTCCTCCACCTTGATTGTTACCAATAGCAAGGGAGGGATTGTTTCATCTTTCGATAACTGTCTTGGTGATTCGGTCGAATTACCTGTTGGAACCTACGACTATACATACACTGTAACCGCTAGTGGTGCTCTTGCTCTAAACAATAGTATACAAACTGAAACATCCTTTGGAATTGCTTCTTTCCAACCCCTCTTAGTTTGGAATGAAGATGCACCTGCATCACTTGCTGGGACAACAGTTAATCTTTCGAATTCTGAAGAAATGGCTGCTGGAGGAACACAATTTGCTTCAATTGAAAACCCGACCTATCACACTAATCCAAAAGCACTTGATGCAAAACTCACCTATGCAATGTTCATTCCTTGTTTGACCTTCGGTGCGTTGGTATTCATCTTGCTTCGTTCGATGGGACGTGGCTATGAATTTGAAATGAACAAGTGCTATGGCTGCGACTTGTGTGACGATGCTTGTCCTGTTCGATTGTTTAACGCTGGAGATAAACTCAATATCATTTACAATTCATGGAATAATGAAGACGACGGAGTGCCATTATATTCTTGCCTCACATGTGGTGCTTGTACAAACGCTTGTCCTCAATTGGTAGATTACGATTCATACGTTGACATCCGCCGTTCACTTATCGTTGGCGGCCCACAAGCAGAAATTGCACACACCGTTCTTCAGGCTGTTCTTGCAGCTGAAGCGGAAGATTCAGCGAATGAGGATTTCGTTACCGTTGAAGATTATCCAATCACTTCAAACATCGGTTATTACCCAGGATGTGTCGACTACCTTGACCAAGAGATGGTCTTCTCTCATGTCAATGAAGGACAGATGAACCTTGGAGATGCTACAACATCTGCATTTACTTTATTCGATGAGATGAAAATGGATGTTTCCTATCTCGGTAGAGATTTCCTCAAATGCTGTGGCCACGACCAAAAGTGGCAAGGGCTAGATGAAGTGTTTGACAAACTCAAGGCTTACAATCAAAAGAAGATTGAACAATCGGGTATTGACACGCTTGTTTCGTCTTGTGCAGAATGTTTCAGGACCTTCGCTCGAGATTATGAGCTTGAAGGTGTAAAAGTCATGCACACAACTGAGTTCTTAATCGAAAATGGATTCGACATGAACCTCAAGGCTGAGGAAGAAACAACGGTCACCTATCACGACCCTTGCCGTCTTGGACGTCAAATGGGAATTTATGAGGAACCTCGAGAACTTATTGCTGG
Source organism: Methanobacteriota archaeon (assembly GCA_018662825.1). Lineage (GTDB taxonomy): Archaea > Thermoplasmatota > Poseidoniia > Poseidoniales > Poseidoniaceae > MGIIa-L1. The sequence continues at coordinate 9,941 of JABJFI010000007.1, forward strand.
AGTTCAAGGTGTGGAAATCGTTGAGATGGAACACCATGGTGAAGATGCAATGTGCTGTGGCGTCTCAAGCATGATGTCATGCAATGAAAACGCTCGTTCACTCCGTGTTACACGTATGGAAGAAATCCGTGCTACTGGAGCAGACACAATGTTGACCTCATGCCCTAAATGTGTGTCACACTTCGAGTGCCTCAAATTCGAGGGCGATGAACGCTACGAAGATATTGAAATTCTAGATGTTGTTTCTTTCCTTGCTCGTCAAGTTGAAGCAAAAAAGGCAAAGGCTGTATCAGACTCATCTCCAATCGTTAAAGTTGAAGTTTGAGTTTCTTTGACGGATAAAGTTTTATCATTTACTCCATTGTACAAGTTACATGGACTATGACCAAATGACTGTCTTGAAGCTAAAAACTCTGTGCAAAGAAAGGGGCCTTCGAGTCTCAGGCAACAAATCAGAAGTCGTCATTAGATTGATGGAATCTGATGAAGCTGCAAATCCTCAACCATCTCAACAAGTGTTCCAGCAACATGCACCTATGGGATATGCTGCACAGCAACCAATGGCAGGATATTATCCCCAGGGGCCCATCTATGTCAAGAAAGAAAGTGAACTTGCATCTGGCATCGGAATATGCATCATCCTGTATGGAATATTCCGACTATTTTGGGCTGTCATCTTTTCAGTTGGTGCTGGCGGTGGAATGGGGTGGGCACTCTCTCCAGTCGCTTTTCTCTTGGGCCTAGGATTTATTGTAGGTGGAGCCATTACCTATTCTGGTTACCGAAATGGAATATATTTCACACTTGGCATACTGTCTGTATCTGGATTTTTGAGTCTCATATTTCATGGAGATGAGGTTAACCCAGTATCTGTTGCTTGGGGAGATGCAATGTTGATGACTTCGATCATGTGTTCGATTGGTTGCATGATTATGGTAGCCCTACCGCTCATGATTTCAACACTCAAAAGTGGTTGGCCTGAACCAATAGAAAATCTTCTTGGAAGCAGTAGCGGCGACACTGGGAAAAAACAAGTGACATGTCAATCATGTCAAACTGCGTTACAAATCCCGGATGGTTACTCTGGCAGTATTGAATGCCCTTCGTGTAAATCACAGATGAAGGTTTGATTCAATCATTTTTAGGTGGTGATTGGCCATCATCCATACCTACGATTTCGTAGTTGGATGGGAATAATGCAATGAGAACTCCAAGAATCAAGGATGCAAGACCCCAACCAAACATCTGTCGAACGAATAGCATCTCAAGGGCTACAACCACTAGAATCAGTCCTCCAATATTGGATGTCCAAACGAGTGTTTTGAACGTCGAAAGAGAAACCCCTGGTGTTCCTTCCTTTCGATAAGGTCCGAATTCTCCACCGAAACGTTGGGCTGTATCTTGTTTTTCTTTTTTGGACATGGTTTCACCTCATTATCGGTCAATCATCGTAATGGCATCGGTTGGGCATGCCAATACACATAATCGGCACCCTGTGCAATCTGCTCGAAGAATTTTGGCTTTTTGATTTGATTCAACATTGATTAGAGGGCTGGCCATAGAAACTTTGTACATTTCTATTGCTTCATCATCACAGACAATGGTGCATTGGTCACAACCAATGCACAGGCGTTCCTCTACAAAAGCAACAGTTGTTTCGCCACCTTTGATGGAGGCACGTTGTTCACCTCGTAACCTGTTCAGCGAGGTCCGAATACGTACAGCCTCTTTTTCTCGACGCTTTCGCAACTCGTCGGAGGAGGTCATACAGTAGCCTCCACTGAGTCATTCCCTTCAAACTTGACGACAGCCATGTTTACCAATAAATCGCCTAAACAGTAGAAAGAACCAACCAATAATGGGGGATTCCAAGCTGTTAGTCCAGTCCATGGCACTTCACTGGCCCATGTCCAATTTGCGAGTGAGGTGCCCCATAATTCCATAGCTAAAGCCGCCCAAGCCATGGCGGAATACAATTTAGGCTGTGGACCCCATTTGGTAAATGCTAAAACTAGGACTAAGAGAAATACTGCGGAGGTATCTCCACCGGTCCAGGCACCATAGGCCACCAGAGGAACAAAGGGGCCAAGCAAAGGTAAGGCCCACGAATCTTTCATCTTCTCTGCACATATCCGTCCTAGATCAAAAAGGAAATAATGACCGGCTGGAACGAATAGTGGCATAAGGCCACGTTGATATTCATAGATTAGCCAAATTTCACTGAAGAATAATTCCATCGGTGTTGCAATAGCAATTACAGTTATCATTTCAATTCGCTGCTTTTTTGCACCGTTACGATAATACCAAGCAAAAAGCCCCCAACACCACAGATTAACCGGCAATTCGGCATATTCATCCGCAATCAATCCGTTGCAGGCTGTGGCAGAAAACCAGAGCCCAAGAGCGATGGTTGTAACATAGACCCATGCCCTGTGCATAGTCATGCGAGGAGGTTCTCCCCTTAGCAAGAACGGGTGTTAATCGTTGCCGTAAGAAAGGAACTCCTTCCCCATTGCCAGCATTGAAAGTTCTGCAACCAATGCATGCCAACCATGCGCGTGCTCTCCATATTGACCACCAGATTGCAAAAAAGATTCAAATTGAGCACTTGGTGAATTCAAATTATCTATGTCTGACTTCTTATGATTAATTCTATAGAACCATGAAGCGGCCTGCCCATCAACCAAATAAACTACTGGTTCAACTGGGGCTCCATCCTCGTTTTCTAAAATTGTGGGGATTCCTTCTTGAATGAGGAAATTATCAACATCTGCACCACCCTTTGAATACATCAACTTATTCATTTTCCGATTAGAGAGTTCTAATAATTCATCACCACTTCGAACAGTCATGATTCCAAGACCGTATGTTCCTCTATCGTTTTTGATGAATGCAACCGGTTCGCGTTGAATGCCAAGAGATTGATATTTGTCACGAAGACTGGTGAGAAATTCATCCACTTCTGCTGCAAGTTCAATCCGACATTCCTGTTTTTCTAGACATTTATGTTCCGAGACAAACCATTCAGGCATAAGATGCCAAGGGTCAATATCTAACATATGTGCGATTTCTTCAACATACTCAGCAAGAACCTCATAATGCTGGGACTTCCTTCTTCGATGCCATCCCATTGATGGCGGCGGGGAAACAATTTGATTCCCCAGACCTGCAACAAGACCATCGGTTAAGTCATTATTGAGTAAGATAAGGTCTGGTTGTTGGCCGTCGATTACTAAGACCTCCTCCCCTTTGTGCTCTTTTTTCCCTATTGGGTCCAACTTTAATGGCCCAGAAATACCGATAAGATGCCCTAAATCTTCGAAATCAACTGAACCAACTGTACATCTAAATCCAGCGAGTTGGAGAAGATTTTTCAAAGCGATAAGATTTTCGACATATCCTTTGTTCCGTGTATGAGATTCGGGATAAAGATGAACCCAAACGCAGTCTTCGAATTCTCGCAGGATATGTTTTTTGAGCAATTTTGCTAGAGAAGGTTTGTCTTCTGGTGAAATATTATTGAAACCTGCTGGAAAGTGGTTAGCATCGACAACGCCGATTTTCCATCCAGCATCTCGAATGTCCACACTCCCGTAAATTGGGATTGGCACTTCACTTCTCTTTCGAGACATCCAAGCAGTGATTTCAGAACGTTTACTTTCGAGTAGAACCGCATGTTCATGCACAAATGTCATCCAATCACCTCTTCAAGCAAATCCAATGTTGAACCAGTGGGTTTTTGCGCCCCCCGGTCCAAAATATGAACTGCTTCAAACAACCCTAATCCCAAGGCTATATCAGGCTGTGTTTTCAAAGCGCCTGCAAGCAGTGGATAACGCTGAATTATGGCATCGGTTTGTGGTTGGTATTCTGTGAGCAGATTTTCAATTAATCTGGGCGATGTTGCTCTCCCAGCAGGTAATTTTGGGCGGTGGACAATATTCTTGGGAAGCGCTGTAAGAGATGCGGCTGCTCGTAAAGCAGCCTTTTCATCGCCGTGAGAAGGAAGACGCCAATCCATTGGCAATCGATGACTTGCTTGGCGGTGGGCTGCTGAAAGAAAAGGCACTCGTACTTCCAAAGAATGTGCCATCGAATGACGGTCGACCAATCGTAGTTGGAAATTCGAAAGTTGCCCATGTTCAAGTTCGAATTGAAGGAATTCTTCGAGCGAACCGGTATGACTCTTTCCTGCATGACCTGTTGCATACCAATTCTCGCCCACGGGCAACATTTCGTTTTCGATTTTCCGAGCAAAGGGATGTGACATCGATGCTAATCTTGAATCGATTATTTCTCCATGACGTTTGAGATTTCGATACCGAGGGTAGCCAGCATGTAATTCATCAGCACCTTGACCACATAGACCAACTGTCACATGTTGGGACATCTTCTGAAAGAGTGGTTGGAAAAATAGTACTGTGACATCAAGGTCCTCACCATGCCAAGACAAATTTGGAAGGAGTGTCTCAAAAGAATCCGCTTCAAGTAGATGCTTATGGTGCTTTAAATCAAACTTCGAGGCGACTTCTTCAGCAGCAATCCAATCCGGATTATCTTCACTTTCTGCAACCGTCCAACATGCTGGAACAGGCTGCTGTGCTCTTTCTGCTGCTTCATGTGCCACCGCAGCTACTAATGAGGAATCAAGTCCTCCCGAAAGTACGATTCCAACAGGAACTTCTGACATCAACCGTTCTGAAACACCTTCGACGAAGGTTTCCAAAAGACACTCAGCATCTGATTCGGGATTCCAATTCATCGAAGGCTTTACGCGCTGCTGTTCAATGGTAGCAACATCGACTAGTTGTGCGACTCCTTCGGAATCAATTGACCAAATTTCAACGGTCCCTGGTCGTATTTGCGTGACCTCTTTGAGCAAGGTCGTCCCATCAAGAGTATATTCCCAAGCAAGGCGAGCAACTAGGGCTTCTTGGTTGATTTCGGGTACATGTCCCTCATGGGCAGAAAGCGCCTTACTTTCACTGGCAAAAAGAAGTGAACCATCGACTGAGGTTCGTACAAGTGGCTTGATCCCTAAAGGGTCTCGGGCTAGAAGGAGATGTTTTGTTTCTGCATCCCAAAGAGCAAATGCATACATACCATTCAATTGTGCTATCCATTCTGCATGTTGTCGAGCAGTTAACACCCCGGGACTTTTTGACTTCGAAGCATGATGTAAGGCAAGGATAACCTCAGAGTCACCTTTAGTTTTCCAAGCAAATGAGCGATTCTGAGATCTAATCTCGCGGTAATTATAGATCTCACAGTTTGCCACTAGTACTTCATTCTCGATACCGAAGAGTGGTTGGTTGCTACCAGCAATATCTACAATGGCTAATCGGGTGTGGCCAATAGAAATATGATCATCAGTCCAAATTGCATTTCCATTGGGCCCTCGATGAGCAAGAAGGGCATTCATCCGATGGACAACAGATGGGTCTGGGCCTCCCAACATCCCATCAATGCCACACATAAGTCAACCAAAACGGCGACCTTCTTCAAGTATCCCTTAGAAATCAAAGGCCCCAAAGCGGGTATTTGACCATCGAGATGGCAAGGAAAATAATCGAAAGAGAAAACACAACGAAATAGGCGATTTGTGGTGGTTCTGAATCCTTGGTCTCTTCACTCATGGCTATCCCTAATCCTTGCGAATGCTACTCATCATTTGAATATATTGAGTCATCCTCTACAAATAATTTTGATTACATCAGTAGAAGGAACGGTTCAAACAACAAAATCATTCCAAGTGGAATCAAAACCATTGTCGCATTATCATCGATATAACGAAGACGTGGCCATTCTGCTGCTACACATAATGGAGCAAAGAAGAATGCCATCCAAAATGGTGTGCCAAACCAATTCCAACATGCGAGCCAAACCGCGAATAAGAATGCCGTCGAGTAAAGAATAACCTCGCGAGAGTTCATTCCTCGACGCCTCATTTCACCAAGAAAAGGATCGCCAAAGGACAATGAAAGAATAATTGGCCATGCATAGGCTTCAATTGGCGCCAACAGGAACACCGTTCCAATTCCAAATGCACTCCAACCCAAAGCAGATATCTGTTCAGCCTCGTATTCTCTTTGACCAAAAATAGTGATGCCATATTTGAGACGGATTCCTTCCACAATTAACAGTGAAAATACCAGCGATGATACAAATTGCGGTAGTGTCAAACCCAGCCAATCAGAAACAACTATGCCATGTTCAAAATATACCCAAGGAAGAAACGCCATGCTCACATGGATTAAGCGACGGAAAATATGACCCTTCATGCCTCCGACTGATAATTCCACAGGGTTTGTTAGTTCGACTTGTTCACTCATCGCAGCCACCACTGATAACCTGCAACGCTTCGTCTAAGAGAATTGAACCCTTCGCCAATTTTTCGAGTAATTCTTCGAGTTGTGGCGATTCAAGGATTTTTCGCTCATGGTGAGACAAGAGTCTCTCTCGCCACCGTGCCCGCTGTGAACGCCCTGAAGAAGAAAGCGCAAGGAGCAATTCGGCTGCCTCTAAAATACCAGTATTTTCGACTGCTGAAGTCAACAGAACCGGTGGCGCATTACCGACTCCCAATTCAAACGACTCCCGAATCTCATCAGCATGAAGTTCCGCACCAGGCAAATCCGATTTATTGACTAATACTGCATCGGCTAATTCAAGCAAACCTGCTTTTTCGGCTTGAATTCCATCTCCGCGTGCTGGGCCTTCTACGACGACTATACGGTCTGCAATTGCTGCACATCTAACCTCGGATTGTCCAGCCCCTACCGTTTCTATGATTACCCGTTGCCAGCCGAGTGCCAAAAGAAGTTTGGTCATGTCTTCAACTATAAACGGAACACTCCCTGATGCTTTTCGAGTGGCAACTGAGCGCAGATAAATCAAATCATTCAATTCAACATCATCGACCACAGTCATTCGAACACGATCGCCAAGTAGAGCACCCCCTGTTCGTGGCGAAGTGGGGTCAACGGCCAATACTGCAACACGAACCCCTTTTTTTGCCCACTGACGGAGTAATCCATCGAGTAGACAAGATTTACCAACTCCCGGTGCACCAGTAATCGCAAGGGTTTGCCAGTGTCCTTTGCCAGAATTTGATGGCCCCCCAATAATCTCAATAGCATCATTGATGTGTAGTGTACCGTTTTCAAGTGCACTCAGTATTCGTGCAAGTGAACGACGGTCGCCTAGTTTGGCTTGCTCAAGAAACTCAGAAGTCATGCCATCAACTCATGCTGAGGAGGGCCAATGCCAATCACTCTCTTGACCAACCCCGCAATTTTCTAGCCGAGTGACATGTTCTATAAATTCTAAAATCTCAGAAGAGGGGGTGCCAGGGCCAAAGATTGCACGGATTCCGCAAGCATAGAGTGGTTCTCTCTCTCCGGGAGGAATAATTCCTCCGCCAAAAACAATGACGTCATTCAAACCCTGTTGTTTGAGAAGTTCACAAACCCGAGGGAAGAGGTGTTCATGGGCTCCTGAAAGAGATGAAAGTCCAAGAAAACGCGCATCCTCATCTCGAACAGTGTCGACGATTTGTTGAGCACTTCGTCGCAAACCAGTGTAAATAACTTCATTTCCAGCATCACGTAATGCTCGAGCAACGACTTTAGCGCCTCTATCATGTCCATCAAGACCAGGTTTGGCCACAACGATACGCAACGGTTCGCTCATGGTTGTTGGAGGCATACCCTCCCTATCAAAACACCCCTTTAACACTGGATTCCATCGTTCTTTCCTCAATCCCAAGACAGTTCATACCCAGGAGCATTTTTCAAACAGATAGGTGGCTGCGTTCATCGGCCCAATCGAAAAGTGTCTGTAAAATCGGGCTGAGAGATTTTGCATCTTCAGTAATTGAATATTCAAATGCATGTCTAGAGTTTGTTGGTTGTGTTCGAGAAACAAGGCCATGTAGTTCAAGTTCGTTCAACCGTCGAGCAATGGTGGTCGAAGATGAATCAACTAATTTCTTCAACTCCGAAAATCGTGCTGGA
>JABJFI010000122.1 GCA_018662825.1 Methanobacteriota archaeon
ATCCTCATGTGGTGAATCCACCTCGGCGATGCATGCCCTTTACCCACAACATGGCCGATTGGCTTGGATTTAACATCGACAAAGCATGGCTTGAAGAGAATATTCGCTGGAAGGATTTCGGAACAGGTGTCCGCCTTGGACGTTTGTATCGAGAAGATGCCTGTTCATTGGTGTTGTATGAAGCGGATTCCGAAGTAACGGTTGATGCTTTCATGCCGCATAGCCATCCTGGCGGTGAAGCATACATAGTACTCGAAGGTGAAGTCTGGGATGAAGATGGAACCTATCCTGCTGGTTCGCTTGTTTGGATGAACCGTGAGACTACGCATACACCAAAGACACGTGGAAAGACATTGATTCTCGTGCTATGGCCTGAAGGCGTCAAATCTGCTTGAACTATTCACCGAATAGATGCAGAGTTCATCAAAATGGTCGGTATAGGGATGTTTGCTTCATCCTTTAACTTCAATCATTGGCCGACTGGAGCCGCATGAAGGGCATAATTGGTCCTCACTATCACCATACTTGTGCTTACAAGCGGGACAAGTCGTAGCAAGTTCCATTTTGCCCATGGCCTCAACAGCCTCGCCTTGGAGTGAAAGATAGCCACTGTCAGCACTTCCAACAGTATAGCGTCCTGCTCCACCGATTCTAACCAGCAAATCAGGTGGCAAAGTAACCGTACCCGTTTCATCAATAATGAGTTCCCGATCTTTTCCAAGGTTTTCTACATCAACATCCTCGCCGTGTTCTGCAACAAAACGACCATCACGAAGTTCAAGTGAACGGTTTGCGAATGATGCAACTTCTTTTGAGTGAGTTACAATCAAGAAGGAAACGCCGTCATTTTGGTGTAAATCTTTGAACAGAGCCAAAACTTCTCGGCTGGTAACAGGGTCAAGAGCGCCTGTTGGTTCGTCCGCAAGAATAAGCCGCGGGTTGGTAATCAAAGCACGAGCAATTGCAACACGCTGCTGTTCTCCACCACTGAGCATCATTGGAAGAGCATGCGCACGGTGAACCATACCCAATCGGTCAAGCATTGCATCTGCTATCTTCAAGGCTTTGCGTGATGAAACTCCTTGATGGCGCAATGGTTGAGCTACATTATCGCGTGCATTCATGTTTGGCAATAGATTTCCTTCTTGGAAAATGAAAGCAACTGTCTTTTGACGCAATTCAACCAACTCTTGCCCTGTGAGGCGAGTCATGTTTTTTCCAGCCAAGGATACTGAACCAGCACTGGCTTTCATGAGTCCTCCAAGACATTTCATCAAGGTCGATTTACCAGAACCAGATGGTCCAACAACTGCTATGGCTTCTCCTTCCTTCATATCGAGGTGAAGGCCGCGCAAAGCAACGACGTTACCATCTTCGGCTTTTGATTCATAGACGTGATATAGCCCATCGGTTTTCAAAATACTTTGTTTCATACTTCACTCCCCCTTGAGCACACTGGCTAAATCTGATTTCAATGCTCGGCGTGTGGTTACCAACAAAGCGATGACTACCGCAGTAAAGACCGATAAGGATACCAAAAATAGTTGCATCCATGGATAGACTAACGTCCGCTGTATCGTCGTCGAAGAACCACCAAATATTTGGAAAATGAATCCAAATATATCAAAGAATCCGTTGAATGAAAGAGCCACGCCAATGCCAAGAACTATTCCAAGTGCCATGGAAACCATAACGATGGAAAGAATTTCGAACAAGACCAATCGAATAATTTGATTTGGTGAAGCACCTATTGCTTGAAGCACTGCTAATTCTTTTTGACGCTGACTCAGCACCAAAGACAAAAACACGAAACTTGAGGCTATTGCTGCAACACTTGCAACAACAAATTGCAGGGACAGCAATCCAGGTGTTCCAAAAATTAGGCCGCCATTACGCTCGACGCTCTTGTGGGTGCTTGACCAATCAAGAACACTGGAGACTCGGAAATCTGCTGACAGAGTGGATGCAAGGGCTTCGAGAGCATCACCATTTACGCCATCAACATCTACTATCCAAATAGTCGAAGTGTGATTATTGACCGTATCCGCACCAACAAAGGATTGCCATGAGGATTCACCAATAATCAAAGATGAACTCATCGTTGCTGCATTGACGCCAGGGATATATTCATGGACACCCATGTAATACATGCTACTGGAATATGGTGTGATGATAATTTGAACAGCCGTATTTGGTAAGAAAAGTGGAGCAGCAAGTGGAGGAGGAATTTGAGAAAATCCTGATGCACAACTGGATTCTTCTGCTGAAGTTCCATCGGGACATGTTGCATTTCCAAGATTGGCACTAGATAGATCACCGAATCCAAATGCTCCAGTTAAATCTGCTCCAATGAGGTTTGCACCATCTAAAGAACCGCCCTTGTCCTTGACGACAATCACTTCTTTGAGATTTGTTCCTGAAAGGTCAGCACCTTCCAAATTCGTATCGTAGAGCAGCGATTGAGAAAGATTTGCACCTGCAAGATTTGCGTTGGAAAGGTCAGTATCAGTCAAATCAACTGCACCGAAATCACGACCACTCAAATCTTGGCCAGAGAGATTCAATCCCGACCAATCACCCTCCAGTAGTTCAGAATAGGCGTTCGATAATGCATCTATACTAGGTAGTTCAGTTCCACCTGATGAAAAGTTGAAACTCAATTCTTCCCAGTCAAAGGAAATGTTTTCGCTTTTCTCATCTGTTGGTTTGAGCAAAACATCGTCGAGTCTATTTTCATCTCCACGACCTGAACCTGCTATGTCCAGTGAATATGCTGCATCAGGTCCAGCAGAAAAACCACCGTTTCTGTATGCTGCCATTGCTGAATCGATGTCAGTTCCAGGAAGTGACTGTTCACTCCATCGAAGTACGTTTTCATTGCCATCAAGTACAATCCATGTTTGCAATTTATCGCCACCGTTTGAATCTGCCAAGAATATACTTGGAACTGTAGTAGCCACAGCACCTACATCTCCATCAGTGAAATTTGAAACCAAAGAAAGAAGTTGTGTTTCGCTGTAACTCTGTTCAAGGGTAATTTGTAAATCTGAACCAACAGTTGAATCAACAGTCTTTTCATCCACCAAGGTGCCTGTATATCCTTGAACTGCAGCGAGGGTGACAATAGAGAGTGTCAACAGCATGATGACTGCTAATCGGTTAACTGATTCAGCAGAACCCGAGCCTTTCAGGCCACGTTTTACATCGTTCAACAAAGGAGTTCGTCCGAACAGTAGTTGCATGATTTGTGGGCCTTTCGCTCCAATTCTTCCAAGTAATAAAGCACCGCCAATCCAAAGAGCAAACGGCCCGATGATTCCAAGTAATCCTTCAATAAAGAAATTGGATACCAAGCCATCTTCACTTCCGTTCATCTCTAACCATGTGTCGATTACTGCAAGCATTCCAAACAAGAATGCCGCCCAGTGAAGCCAGCGTTTAGGTTCGGCTTTTGTCGTTGTTTTGCGTACGCCTTCTTCAATTTCTAAAGAGATGAAATCACGTGCACGACTTCTACCAAACAATAGAGCAAGTCCAAGTGTTGTAACTGCTGTAAAGATGGTTGAACCAACACTGAGAGTTGGAGTGACATCGAAATCTCCGGTCCTAAATTCCATAAATCCTACCGCTGAAAGAACAATTGGAACAGTAAATAATGCCAGAAGATAACCCGCTAACCAAGCGACTGATGACATCACGAATAGTTCCAGTAACACCATACTTTGCAAGCTCGTACTATCAGCACCTATGACTCGATGTATGCTGACTTCTCTCCGCCGCTGTTCAAGTGAAAGAACAAGGCCATAAATCAAAACAGCAATCGAAAGAATAACGATTGGAATCATGATGATGTAATCAAAAATTTGGATGAGGCCGAGGAAAATATTGAGGAAAGTAATGGTTCCACTGACAATATCAGTATAATACAATTCAATGCCTTCATCGGTATAGTTGCCTTCTTGGACACTTGTTCCAAGTTTTTCAAGCCATTCAGCAGCATCTGCAGTAGAGGAGGTCGGTAATTGCCCACGGTCTATCGTGACGCCCAAATACATGTGGTCATTATCAATCAAAGCGGCCCGTTGAGATTCATCAAGGACTTCCCATGTCGTGAAAATTGGATTTGGACCAAGCGTAGGATTACCGAGATCCCAAGGCTCATACACGCCAACTACAGTAAGATTTGTCGCGGTCATTGCCATTCGGCAATAGACCATTTCATTTTGCTCAGGTGTAACTTCGCCATCGCAATTATCATTGTTAACGGTCCCTTCTAACAATGTAGATTCATCGACAACATAAGCAAAGGTCAAAGTTTCAAGAACATCACCAACATTGGCTTTTGCTTGAGAAGCAATGGTTGAAGGTAGAATCACACCACGCTGAGCGCTCATGTTTTCTGGTGTCGGCCAATCACCCATTCCAGCAATAATATTCTCGCCCAATCGCTCAGCAAATTCACCATCGAACGCTTCAGGTCCAAGGAAACGGACCGAACGCATATTCGAAATTGGTGGCCCACTATCGGCAAGTTCAGGATAATCAAAAGTAACATTGCCCCAATAGGGGTTAGTATCATCAGTAATCGCTGTCATCTCAAGGGGCTGGGCTACAAGGAAGTCTTGATTGAAGAATCCACCACTATGAATACCCTGACGCCCTAGAACGAGAGTACAATCGCTGAATTCATTGAATTCATCCATTAGTTCATCACAAACACTGGTCATTGTCGTTGTGTTGTTAGACCATCCAGTTGAGTTCTCAACTGGCGTTCGAGCAAATTCTATTTTTGCATCAAAGGGCTCTCCACTCAAAGATTCTTCAAAAAATAGTTGGGACAATCCAACACCGTACGAAAGAACAGTAGTGATGACCAATGAAGCCAAGAACACACCTGCTACAACAGCAAGTCCACGTTCCTTACCACGCCATGCACTCAAACCTGCAAGCCGAAGTTGCCCAGGTGTTTCGACAACTTTGTGCATGATTCTCATGGGTAGGCTCAGTGAAGGTGAAAAGTCAGAAGGCTGCAATTCAAGTGATGACTCGTCTTTGCTCATTCTTCCTCACCATCCTCGTCAGAATCCAAGCCCCAAGCAGAACGTATGTCGGAGGCTTCTGTTTTCCCATCATTTAGCAACAGCATTCGGTCCGCCTTCGATGCCAAGTCTGGGTCATGTGTAACCATGAGGATTGAAATTGGATTTTCATCATCATGGCACAGCTCTTTGAATAATTTTAAGACTTCTTTTCCGCTTGCAATATCGAGATTGCCTGTCGGTTCATCTGCAAGGAGAAATGGACGATTTCCAGCGATAGCTCGAGCAATTGCTACTCGTTGTTGTTGACCTCCAGAGAGTTGGTCAGGAATATGTTCCATTCTGTCCTCAAGTCCAACTTTTATGAGTGCAACTCGAGCAGCTGATTCTGCTTCTTTGGCAGACATCCCAGCCAATTCTAAAGCCATGGCCACGTTATCGAGAGCAGTGAGGTTTTCAAGCAAATGAAAATCTTGGAAAATCCAACCTACAAGTTCACGCCGAATATCGACGACGCTGGCAGGGTTTTTTTGACCATAGGTTTTGTCTCCGAGAATTATCGAGCCACCATCGCCCGCGAGAAGTCCTCCAATGATGTTGAGAAGCGTCGATTTTCCTGAACCCGAAGGCCCCATGAGTGCGACCATTTCGCCGGTTTGAATACTCATATCAACGCCTTTAAGAACATGCAATTTATTTGCACCAGAACCAAATGTTTTCGTTAGCCCATCAACTACAAGCATAAGGATACACCAATAGGTTGTTTCAAAAAGTGATGATATATGAAGTCCTGTTTTATTAGATACGGTTGTCAGAAGTAGTTCCAAACACAACTAACAGAAGTAATAACAATTTAAACGCGATTGAATTACTTCATTCGTCTAAAAAGTGAGGCGAAAAACTCAGTGGAAGTCGGCCGAGTAAATATGCCATTTTGGTATTCCTGAGAATCAAGAATTTGATCTACATATTCTGAGAGATACGCGTCCATCAAAGAACACCTCGACGGGCATTGTAAGAGCCACGTGAATCTGCGCCACATCTGTAATCGGAGATTGTACCTACGACAATATCAAGAAAATTGGAAAATATCCCATTTCGATGTTCTTGTTCATTCATAATTTGGTCTACGTATGTTTCTAAATATTTATCCATGTTTATTCCGCCTGCAGGTATTCTCCCACAGTGTATTTTTGGAACCGGACCTATATCAATACGTGGTGAATTTGCCAACACGGAGATGTATAAAGTAAATCAAGTGTAAATGTTCACACCATATATTGTTTGCTTTGAATTTCACTAAAAACCTTCATATTCAGCAAAATTTCTCCAAAATCTCGAGAATATGCACACAATCTTCGTACTGATTCTGACAAACTTAAGTCGAACGCCATCCATTCATTTTGTCGGTGATTTGCTAGTAAATCTTGCTCGTGAATCGCAAGAATGTGTTGAGCTTGTTTGAGTTGTTTCCGCGCATTCTCAATGCGGAGTGAATCTCTAATTCTTATGTTAATCATCAATTCCTTGAGTGCCATTTGCCATTCCGGAATTTGTTCAAGAGATGTTGCTCCGGCAAGTTCCCGCGTTATTTTAGGATTTTCAAGAACCAAATGTGCGATGGTGTACGCGTGATCCATCATTCGTTCGAGGGAACGTGCTAAATTCGTGTATTCGAGTGCTTGAGTCCGAGTGAGATTTAATTTTGTAGCGACTAAATGTGAACCCAACAAAATCCTCATTTGACGTTCAATGAGATAAAGAAGAGAATCAACTTCGCTTTCTCGCTCTTCTACATCAGCCAAATACTCGCGGTCTTCACCATCAAAAACGCTGATAATATCTCGGATCAAAGAGGTGACTTGTAGGTACATTCGATTGAGACTCGCATGCAGTGGCATATCGCCTGCATTCATCAAACACCTCAACTCAATCGATGCTTCACTTTCATCAAAGATTTCGAAACCTCTAGTACTGCGAAGAAACCTTCGAACTTGAGCAGAATATTCTTTTCTAAGAGCAGACTCAAAGTTTATCAAAATCGAATCAGCACCAGAAATATATGCCCCCATTAAGTGATCATGCAAACTGTTTTCCGGTATTCTGCTTGCATCAAAAGAAACATGATTGACCGAATTTTCTGCCATGTTAAGTGGGGTAATTCGAAGAGCGCCGCTCGGTCTCCAGTCAACTCGCAAGGAATCTCGTGATTTCAGTTGTTGTTCAACGACCCATGGTTTGGGTAAACTCACGGTGAATGTACTCCCGCCAGTGCTCTGCAACTTTCGAACTTCTTGTTCACCTGGTCCAAGTCCCATAGTATCATCTACGCGACTAAATACATCTATATAGAATATACATGAGTTTGAATATATACCTACTTTTGTTAGGAAGCACAATGGAACCAACCACCATACTCCTTGGAACCGCTTTTGTTGTATGTGCATATATGGCTTGGAATATTGGCGCCAATGATGTTGCAAATGCAATGGGGACTTCTGTTGGTTCCGGCGCATTAACCTTACGTAGAGCGATTATTGTCGCCGCAATATTCGAATTCTCAGGCGCTGTATTCTTTGGAAGCCATGTTACTGAAACCATTCGAAAGGGTGTTCTTGACTTTGGAGATGTAGGGTTTTCAGAGGAGTTGAGTCAAAAATTGATGTACGGTTTTATGGCCGCGTTATTAGCTGCAGCAATTTGGCTCACAATTGCCACTCGATTCGGCATGCCAGTATCAACAACACACAGTATTGTTGGTGGGGTAATCGGCATGGGTTTGTACATTCAACCTTCATCTGTGAATTGGTCCAAAGTTACTGAAATCGTGTTAAGTTGGGTTGCATCTCCTTTGTTGGGTGGTGTTCTCGCATTCATCTCATTCTACATCATTAAACGACTTATTTTCAATGATGAGAATCCACTTGCACAAACCAAAAAATTGGCCCCGATTCTTGCTTTACCTACATTTTTTGTTCTGGGTCTTGCATTCCAATTCAAAGCACTGAAAGGGTTTTATTCAAATCTTGATGATGCGGGATACATCGATAAAAGCAAATGGTTGCCTGCAAAGGAAGGTTCGACATTCAATCCATTTGCCGATGGCGCTTGGATTCCAATAAACAGTCTGGCTGTAGCATTGGGAATCGGAATTCTTGCAAGTACAGTTCTGTATTTTGTCCTAAGACGTTATCAATTCAAAGAAGAAGGGATGGAAGGCAGTGAACGCGTATTTATTTGGTTGCAAATTATTACAGCTTGTTATGTGGCATTTGCCCATGGTGCTAAT
>JABJFI010000035.1 GCA_018662825.1 Methanobacteriota archaeon
GACATCATAATGTTCTCTTTCAAACATTTGTTAGTTGAATGGCTCGTGACGAACAGTACCCGCTGTGAACCATTGAATATTATTATTTTAGACACAAGGGAGTTTAGCATGACCCCATTATCTAAAATTTGACAGCGGCGGCATCCATTTCTGATTTTTGCGCGCATGGTCGAGTAAATGCCAATATAATGTTGTGATTTTTGAATTCTGTGAGGTTAAATTTTGTTCAAATGTATCAGTAACTAAAGGCCTAGGGAGATTTTTCCAACCCCTTTTCGCTACTATTGAAAGAGGAAATATGGAGAGTGCAGGCCCATTTATTGGCAATGTCAAATGTGTTTTCCACGGCCGAGAAAGAATTCCGTTTTGTCTTAACGCCTCTTCGACTCCTTGCCAAGAGTTACCTTTTCCAGATTTGCGTTTGACCAGCCATGACGGATTAATCGAAGTGTCAAGAACATATCCGTGTTCAGATAATACCGGGGCCATCCAAGGTGAAATGTAACCACCTGGTGCGCGAAACCAAGGTCTAAAACAGTCACCAGCATGTTTGTGAATTATATCTGTAGCTTTTGCCAAATCCGCAGAGAATCCTTTCGGGTCATTAGGCCATGCAGACCAAGATTTGTGACTCCATCCATGACAACCAACAGTTAGGCGTGATGCAAATTTTTCTAATAGTTTTGAAAACCAAAGTTCAAATTCCTTACACGAAAACAAATCACCAATTACAAACAGAGTAACTGGATGATTGTTTGTTTCGAGCCATGCTTCAAAACCTTGCATACCTTCAACAAATTCCTTTGAAAGGGTTTCATGTAGTCCAGTTTCAATGACATGTTCGTAGGTGTGTTTGCTTCGCTTGGGATGCCCACAAAAACTTGGAAGATGCCGTTTGTCATCAAAATCGACAGTTAGCCATGTTGAATTCAAGCCACTTCACCTCGAGGTAAATCGAGGATATGCATGCGATGAGGAACGGTGCGTTGTCCAATTTCAATTCCGATGAATTGTTCAATGATTTCGCCACCCCATTCTTCACAAATCCGACTTGCTGTTGCAAGACCGGCCTCATTATGCGGGTGAACGGTGATTTCGATTCGAATGAACCCGTCATTCTCAATTGTTTTGTTTTCCAACCAATGAAGTACACGCCGAGTCGCCTCAAGAGCAATGCCTTGTCTCTGATAAGAAGAACGAACCCAATATCCCAAGTTGTATGAAGATTGTAACAATTGTAATTCATCACCAAGACCGATCAATCCAACAAAGTTTCCCCTTTCTTCACAACGTATCCACCAAAAATGCAATCGGTCGACTTCAGATTGATTTTCAACATCAAATAACATATCACTTAATTGCCCTTGAACATTATTTGAGGCATCAAGCCAAGGTAAAGCCTTCTGTGCTGCTTCAGGGTCTTCATTGTAGGCTTCCAAAAGCAAGGGTAGAATCGCTTTCCTGACCGGTACGAGTTTCATGTCAGAACGAAACTCTAGTTCAGGGGTCATGGTAAATCCTCTAAGACAATTGGGTAACAGCAGCCGCTACATGTTCATTGTTGGGGTGGATATGTTTGGCCATTGCAAGAGTCCATTGCAAATGTTCTTCACGGTTGAGGGCACGCATTGCTGAGCCTATATGTAGTAACATATCGAAGTTATGTTCAAGGTGCGGACCCAATGTATCGAGCGTATCTGCTGCTTTTGTTAATTGACCCACCTTGATGAATTCGAGCAAAGCGACCACCTCTCGATAGACTTGACGAGCATCCCAAACCTCTTGAGCAGGCCATGGCCAAATCCGTGTTCCATTTTGAGGAATAGGTGCGGGAGATTGTTCAACAGGTCCCGCTGTAGATTCCATTTCTTCAGCCTTTGAGATATCGGGTGTGGAAGTTTGTGCAGCCGAGTCCCCTATTTCAGGAATTTCAGGAGTTGTTGAAGGGCTAGGACTGACATCTGCGACCACTGGTATGTCTGGTGTTTCTAATGGTGATGCTACTTGAACCGGCACAGGAATTTCAGGGGTTGCCACAGTAGGCTGAATCTCAGTAACAGTAGGAATTTCCGGAACAGAAACCACCGGCGATGGTAAGGTCACATGTGGAGTTTCAGTGGCTCCATTGGCCAAAGGTTGAGGCGTAGGTTGTGTTAAATTTGTAAAATCAGGTAAGTCCGGTGTAGTCGTTTCTTGTCCAGCAATTGGGCCAATCGTACCCATTAAATCATCATCTTTTTCGGTTTTCACAGAAGGAGAGTATAATTTTCCAAGACCGGTATGGACTGGTTCAAGGGGCTCTCCGAGGGGGTCTTCATCACCCATATCAAAGACAACAGTATTTGCTGGAGCATCAGAAACCTTCAATTCCACTTCTTCAGGAGATTCGAATTCAACGGTTGTAGAAAGCGTTGGGCTACTTCCACTGATAAATTGGAATGAATCATTTTCTTCTTGCGATGAATCATCATATTGGTCGATTTCAACTGAAACATCTTCAAGTGAGAGTACTGCTTCTACAGCCACATCATCTTCTTCAAGTTCGACCTCGGCCATCAAGGTGTTCAACAAATCTGAGCCAGAGGTAGAAGTTGTTGCCATCGGTTGGTCCCGAGGTGCTAGATTCAATGAATAATAGCACTGAGCACAACTTTCAACCGCATCAACATTGACAAATTCGCAGTATGGGCAGACATTCCCCTGCTCTGAATTTCCATCTTTACGACGTCGAAACATACTGCCCACCAATCCTTCGTCCAATATTTTGGGTTTAATACATGGGGTTTCTCGCCTCGTTAATACTTCATTGTTGAAGGCATACGCTGATGGGGTACGCCGCTTTGGATTGGTTATGGAGGAGCGAGGCAAAGTGCATAGAATGAATAGCAGCGCTGCTCAAAAGAAAATCGATAAAGAATTGGCAGAAGAAATGCCGTTAAAATGGCAGCGTGGCCAAGACCACCTTTCCCGTTTTACGAAACTAATTCGTCGAGAACTCGATGATGAAACATCGATGGTGGAGGAACGATGGAAAAAGTGGAGCAAACAACGTTTGCTGGCTGCCGGATTGACTTTATTTGATTTGACAGGTCGTACACAAGGCCGCTTTTTTGGCGACCCCATACTCGTGTTTGAGAACAAAGCAGGTTCGCGCCTCCCAATACATCGTTTTGGTCATGGCGACATTGTTCTGATTTCACGTGCTCGGCCATGGGGTGAGAAGGTCATTGAAGGCATCGTATTGGACCGAGGGCCAACTCGGGTTCGTGTTGTTGTTTCCGATAAGCCAAGCGATTTGAAAAAAGGTACTTGGAGACTCGACCGAGGTGCCAATAGAGTAGCACATGACCGAATGCATGAGGCATTGACCACTTTTCATTCGACCGAAGGAGACAGTGGGACTGTATTACGTGATGTTTTGCTCGGCGCTTTACATGACATGTCTGCATCAGCACAACGCCCACCCGAAATACGAGGGCAGAAAAGACACGGGCCTTTGGGTATAGGAAAAATGCAATTGAACAGTTCACAAGAATCAGCCATAGAGGCTGCCTTAGCTCAACGCCTCACATTGATTCAAGGGCCACCAGGAACTGGGAAAACCCACACAGCAATTCGTCTCTTAACGGCTTTTGTTCGCATGGGCAGAGGGCCAATTCTCGCTACTGCTGAATCTAATGTAGCAGTCGACAATTTACTCGAAGGATTGCTTGAAATGAATATCAAAGCAGTCCGCATCGGCCGCCCAGTCAAAGTTCGAGAACATCTTCGAGATGCAACGCTCGATGCACAAATTGAGAAACACCCAATGCAGGAAGAATTGCTGTTTATCCGAGAGCAAAACGATGAATTACGTCGTAACCTTTCTGGATTACGTGGCAAAGAAAAAGGCTTGGCGCATCGAGATGTCAATCGTAATTTTAAGGAAATGCGCCAAATAGAAGGGAACATGATTTCAGCAGTTCTCGATGGCGCCGAAGTGATATGTGCTACGACAATAGGCGTAGGCCACAATTTGCTCGGCGAACGAAAATTTCCGGTTGTATTGATGGATGAGGCAACACAAGCCAGTGAACCAAGTGCTTTGGTCCCTATCACACGCGGTTGTCGACAATTGGTCTTAGTTGGCGACCATAAACAACTTCCTCCGACCGTCATCAGTAAAGTGGCAGAGGATGGAGGCTTAGGCCGTTCTTTGTTTGAGCGATTAATCGATTGCGGGCTTGAAGCGCACATGTTAACCACTCAATATCGAATGCATCCAACAATCCGAGAATATCCAAGTGCACGATTTTATGATGGCCGATTGGAAGACGGTTGCAGTTCAAGTGACCGGCCACCTGCTGCGGGTTTCTTGTGGCCAGATTGGGATCATCCAGTTGCCTTTGTCCCCATTGAAGGTTCCGAAATCGTCGATGAAGAAAGCAGCAGTAAATCAAATCTTGATGAGGCTGCCAAAGTTCTCTCTATTGTTGATGAATTACTTGCTGCTGGTGACCTTACGCCTTCAGACATCGGCATTATTACGCCATATAATGGCCAAGTTCGGTTGTTGGTTGATTTGTTTGAACAAGCCGGCGGGCGTGAAGAAAATGGCCCGTACGCAGGTCTTGAAATCAAGAGTGTCGATGGTTATCAAGGACGGGAAAAAGAAATCATTGTATTCTCAGCAGTTCGTGCCAATGACGCAGGTGAAATTGGATTTTTGAAGGACCGTCGTCGGCTAAATGTCGCACTTACTCGGGCCAAGAGAGGGTTGATTGTACTTGGAAATCACAAAACCCTTCGACACGATGGCACATGGCGTGCTTGGTTAGATTGGGCCGAAGAGCGAAACTTGTTTGCTTGGCACATTGCACATGGCTGATGTGTTTAGCCAACACTTGACAAAGGGCCGACTCAACCCAGTGTCATGGCAGACAGCCCAGTCAGCATCCACCAAGGCGGTGGAACACTCGCACAGGCCGTACTTTCTTCTGCACCCGAGGGAATGCTCATCGCTCCAGTTTGGAAGCGAGTTGCAGCATTCATGCTCGACGTAATCATGATATCGCTAGTCTTACATTTCTTGACCGGCCAAAGATTGCTATATTATTTGATGAATTATTCATTGCTTACTGATGGTTGGCGATATATTGTTGCCTTTTTCATCAATTGGCTGTTGTTCTTTAGTGCCCATTATCTCTATTTCAAATACACAGGACGTGCGTTTGGTCGAACCTTTGCACAACGCGGTTTTCGAATTGCAATTGTTCACGATAACGGCACTTTGCTTGAACAACACCATTGGGGCCCAAGGGCCATTGGTAAACTCGTATATCTCCTCCCAATCGTTGGCGTATTGTGGTTTGGCCTTCGCGATGTGTTGCGTGGGCGTTCGGAAAATTCAGAATATAGAACTGCTCTTGATGTCAAGAATCATACGGTTGCCGCAGTGGATTGGTCTTTGCCTTCTGAAACCCGTCTTCGCCTACGATGAACTTTGACAGCCGCGCCACTGAGTTGAAGTAGGGTTTTGTAGAGCGACCTCTACGGTGGGTAACATGAGTGACGACCATACAGTTCGAGCGGCTTCCCTTGAAGCCAGATTATCAACCGTTCAAATGGACATTGATGACGACGATGAGGATGTTATTTTAGTCTCAATCGACATGACCAATGAAGCTACAATTCCATTGGGAGGATTGGATGTACATGTATTGACCAGTGACGGTAAAAAAGTTGAATCCGAATCAGGAATCTCATCACTTGGACCTGGCTTGACTCGAAACTTTTCGTTTGAATTCCCGCTTGAAAAAGGCACTTGGTCTTTTTCGGTTTCTGGTGGCGGACAATCACTCTCATTGGGCCCTTATGAAGCAGATTTCACTTTTGAAGCAGAAGAAAGTAGAAAATTTGGAAATGCTATCGGCTCCAGTCTTTTCAGCGGTGCTTTCGACGCAAACCTCGACTCATTTGGGAAAGTCGCAGAACGTGAAATCATCGACCCATCATCCGTTGTTTTGACTTCTTATAGTGGCGAGAATGCTTCTGGCGGCTCAACAAAAATTTCACTTGGCGATTCCAAAGCAGACTCAAAAGAGGACGAAGACAGCCCCCGAGTACCGCCTTGGCAACAAAATCCACCCTCTGAACCATCTCCTGTGGAAAGCCCAAAACCATCTGGAGACTTACTCCTCCATGCCGCGAAAACCACCGCTGCTGCTCCTGAGCCGTTAGTTGCCCCTGAGCCAGTAGTTGCCCCTGAACCAGTAGTCGAACCAGCGGCGCCTAGTTCAGCAGCAACACCCCCACCTCTCCCTTCAGCACCTGCACCTGCTCCTGTGGAAACTCCAACCCCAAGTCCACCACCCGCAGGCCCACCAAGCGGCCCACCCTCGGGCCCACCCTCGGGTCCACCAAGCGGTCCACCCGCAGGCCCTCCAAGCGGTCCACCATCAGGTCCACCATCAGGTCCACCAAGCGGTCCACCCGCAGGCCCTCCAAGCGGTCCACCGTCAGGCCCACCATCAGGTCCACCTTCCGAACAACCTCCTCCCCGCCCTACTGATTTGTGAAGTGATGCAATGAGTGAAGGATTCACAATGGAATTATGCGGCAATAAAGCCGCATGGCAAGTAGTTCCAGAAGGAATCACCTCTATCAATTTGGAAAGCGTTGGCCTCCTTATTCAAGAGGCAGGATATATCGTCGGCATACAGAACCGCCTCTGTTGGACGTTTTCTGGCCCATGTGACTTAACACTCTACCCAAGTGGTAAATTATTGATTAAATCAGAAGACAAAGAATTAGCAGCCTCTGTTGCTCAACAACATGTGTCTGCATGGGCTCATGCTTAGGAGAGGTACCTATGGGACTGATTCCCGATGAAATTCAAGCTGTACTCCATTCCAATGGGATTGTCGCTTACCCAACCTCGACTTTACCAGGATTAGCAACGCTTCCGACTACAGAAGCATTGGATGCATTATTTGCTTTGAAGCAAAGGCAAGCAAACCAACCGGTCAGTTTGGGAGTTGCATCCTTACAACAAGCAGAACTTCTTGTAGCGGTCCCAGATTTTGCCCATCGCTTACTTGCAGGCTTTGAGCGTGGTTCTTTGACACTTATTCTTGATGCACATTCGCCATTAGACACTCGTCTCGGAGGTCAACGTGTGGCCGTTCGTGTGTTTTCACACCCAACTGCTATCGCGCTTGCCAAAACCGTCGGCCCAATCACAGCAACAAGCGCCAATATTGCCGGAACGCCGCCTCTAATGGATGCTGAACGTGCAGGTCTTGAACTTGGCCTTCCGTCAAAATCAATCCTTTCTGGAAACTGCCCAGGTGGGGAAGGTAGCACACTTCTCTCCATCGAACAATCTGATGGCTCACCCTCGGGTTTTTCGGTAAGCATTATGAGAGAGGGCGTCATACCTCAAAGTGACGTGACCTCATGGATGTTGAAGAATCACTGAAGTATTGGCGTGATGCAGGGCATGTTGCTCGTCGTACATTGGAGGCAATGAAACTGGAATTACAACCAGGAAAGACCTACCATGAAGTCATTGAATCTGCGGAACGATACATCCATCGCCATGGAGGTAAACCAGCGTTCCCCGCCACGATTCATTCTAACGATCTCGCCGCTCATTTTACTACAAATCATTTGATTGAAGGGCCGGAAGGTTGGGGCGGAGACATGGTTTTGCAAAAAGGAGATTGCGTGAAAATCGATTATGGCGTCCATATTAAAGGCCATATTGGCGATAATGCACTCACCTTTGAAGTCGGAAATACCAACAATCATACCGAACAAATCAAGGCAGCAAAAGAAGCACGAGATGCTGCTATTGAAGTAATGCATCCAGGAACACCTTGGTTCAAGGTTGGAGCTGCTGCTGCCCAACCATCGATTGACGCAGGATTCGAACCGATTCGGAATCTATGCGGCCATCAATTGAAACCATGGGAACTTCATGCAGGTGTTTCGATACCTTCCTATGCTTGTGGCCCTGATAATCGAGGCTTCAAAGGAGTTGTAGAAGAAGGGAGCATCTATGCAGTTGAACCGTTCAACACAACCGGAAAATCTGGCCTTATCGAAAATATGGGCTCACCCAGTTCATCCAACATTTATCGAGTTACAGGATTAACAACTTCTCGTAAAGCACGGGCAAAAGGGCAGCTGAAGCCTCTTGGCGCACAACTTGCTCGAAACCTTGAAGAACGCTATTCAACCCTCCCTTTTGCTGAACGTTGGGCTTATCCGATGTTGGAAAAACCATTCCCAGAGGCCGATGAGGCAAGTCTTCAAAGTAAATGGAATGCCTTAGTAAAGAAATTGATTAGCATTCGATTCCTTGAGACCTACCATGCATTGCGTTGTGTGGATGGAGGCAATATTTGTCAATTTGAACATACGGTTTACATTACTGATGGCGGACCAGAAATCCTAACAGTCGAATGAACAAACCAATCAAATATCCGCGAATCTTGCTTTTTTCCTTGAAAACCAATATAAACCGCGATTGTATGGACTGAATTGAACAGGGCTGTTGAAGTTCTTGTTGAGTGCATCCCATCCCCTCCGCATTACTCTCACCCTGTTCACCTTTATTCTCTCCAGCCTTGAGGCTTTCAAAAAATAACAAAACAGAATTTCTCAAGTTTCTAAAATCGCCGAGCAGTTCGCGCTTACAAACAATCTGCTCTACCCATTATGGCGGAGTATTTCTTAAAAATGTAAAAGCCCCAAAAACGGCATTTTTAGCCCCTTTCCGGTAAAAGTGCGAAGTTTATAGTGCGCAGGGTTATATATCACGAACACGGTAGAGAATCTACCCCCGATTTCGGGATGGAGGACAAAAATATGAAAAACGAAAATATGAACGATGAAGCTGTAAGCCCAGTTATCGCTACCATTCTTATGGTTGCAATTACTGTGGTTCTCGCCGGTGTGCTGTTTGTTTGGGCTAGTTCCCTTGCAGAAGGCAACGCTGACGGTGAATTTACAACCTACGTCATCTCTGCTGATGGAAACACTGCAGGCGATGGACCAACGAACGCAACTGATGATAGCCTTGTCATGATGACCATGGACAAAGGATCTGACCTAAACTGGGCAGCAGTATCTGTGAAGATTTCCATCAATGATGGCGCTCCACTAACCTGCCCTAAGGACAGTGGCGAAAATGCACAATGCATTTACGTTGAATACGGAACAGACACCACTGACCAAGTTTGGTCTGCTGGTGACGGTTTCATCATCTACGAAGCTGGACAAAACCTTTGTGACGATACTGCAACATGCAACATCGAAATCACAATTACAAACATCCAAGCAGGAGAAGTTATCGATACTTCGTCAGCAACAGCTGCTTGATTTCTTTTAGAAATTAATACTACGAATTATTGAGAAAATCACGTGTTTCGTTGAAACACGAGAGCCGCCCCTCCGTGGACTTCGGTCTGCGGGGGGGCCTTTTTTTTTTTTAATCTAATTTCGATTCGGATAGGGCCATACGCGTATCGCTGTGTTGCTCCCACATGTGCAATGAATGCCCTCGGAGTGAATGCCAATGGGCAACTAGCAAATGCTCCATTCCAGAAAACAACGTACCAATAGTTGACAATAATGGGACATGAATCCCTTGACGATTCAATATCCATGCTGTCAAACAACTGAGTTCGATCAAAGTTAGACTCCCATGCAAGACCGCAAGAGTTCCATTGGGCATACCTGCAAGTCCAATAATGGTCCAACGTAAAATTGCAGCAAATCCAGCACCAGTGAAAAAGATAGGAGCGAGTAAATGGAAATGTGCCTCACGACGTAATATTTTAGCAAAGGTTCCGAGCCGTCGATCAAACCACAATTTCCGATGACTGACAAGTAACCGTTGCAAACCTTGCCCACGCCGAACCTTCTGGCGACGTTGCCCTTCTGGTGAAGTTGGTGCAATATCTTCGAAATAGATTTCACTGTCATGGATGCTACGCAAACCATTCAATCGAATACCAGTAGCAATTTGAGCATCATCGGCATTTGAATACACATTGAGTTGTTCAGATGAGAATCCTCTCTGTCTCCACATCATGCATGAACCTTCAAGGAATGGCGTTGAATCGTAAGCAGATTCACCTTCGCGTAGCAGTTCAAACATTGAACGATGTGAGCGCTCACTCGCTAATGATTGATGGCGAAGAGCTCGAGCACCTACAGCACCTATGCTTGGGTCAGCAAACCAGCCTTGAAGTCGAGATATGGCATTCGGAGGCAACATTGCATCTGCATCGGTCATACAGATGAGTCCCTGGTAGTCTTGCTCTTCCAGTGAAACAATCGCTTGGCGTACCGCTTCCGTCTTTCCAAGGCGTTCCTTCATTTCAAGAACGGTTGCTTCTTCAAATTTATCAGAGTGTTCCTTCAACCACGACTTCAAGAGAGATACAGTCGAATCTGTTGAAGCAGAATCGATGACAAGTAGTGAAAACCGCATATTTTGAGCAACAAGATTTTCAAGTTTCTTTTTGAGAATCAAAGATTCATTCCAAACTGGCAATAGTACCGTAACAGGAGGTAATTTATCAGATGCTAATGGATATTCAAGCCCTCTTTTTTTCCATTTACCCACAGAAAGGCGATGAATGAGAAAAGGTGCTAAAGCAGCAATGCCAAAACCGACTTCAACCAATGCCGGAATCCACACCATGACTGTTTCACAGTCGTTCACCCCTTGAGTTCTCCCCTCGAAAAGTCCTTGCCGACCCTACTTTCACTCCGCAACCTCTTCATCCGATGGCGCAGAGGGTGTTCCATGCCAAAGGTGCTTCACATCGGACCGTGTGATTCACCAGGGGGTATGGCAAATGTCATGCGGATACTTGCAGAGCATCCTCCTGAAGGCTGGGATGCAGAACTGCTCTCCTCCCATGTCGTCGGCTCACCTTGGGCAAAATGGAGGGCGTATAGGCGCGCTAGAGCAACTTTTTCTCAAATGCTTAACGATGAAGCACGACGCCCTGAAATCGTGCATCTCCACACTGCTGCTGATTGGTCTTGGTGGAGAAAACGCCGCTTTGCCAAAATGGCACATAAGGCTGGTGTACCGAATATCGTTCACATTCATTCAGGGCAATTTGATACATGGCTCGGGACTCCGGATTCCCGACGTAGTCAAGCATTGAAAGCCGTCCTAATAGCCAATAAAAGCCATACTGTTGTTCTCAGTAAGGAATGGAAACAGGTGTTAGAATCATGCATCGGGCCGGTTCATGTAATGAATAATCCAGTAGATGCAAAAATCCAACCAAGTTCTGTTGAGCGAGATCGATTGCATCTTCTTTTACTTGGAAGAAACGACCCTGTGAAAGGGCATAATTTTGGTATTCAAGTGAGCAAAAAAGTTCGAGAAGTACATCCTCAACTCCAAGTTTCGATGACTGGAATTTCGACAAGCCCTCATCCGTGGCTTTCCGCAAAAGGATGGATTGAGGAATCGGAGAAACTCCATTTGCTTCAAACAGCAACTCTTCTTCTGGTTCCATCTGCCTTTGAAGGTCAGCCGTTGGTCGTTTTGGAGGCTCTTACTTGTGGCCTTCAGGTCATTGCGTCGGATAGAATTAAATCTCTACCTGAGGGAACAATTCGAGCACCGTATGAAGATGTAGACGCTTGGGTTTCATCAATATGCCAATACCTTGAATCGCCAATTGATTTTAACTTTCACACAGATGAGTTTAGGATAGCACACATATCGGAACAATGGGGAATATTTTATTCAAAGTGTGTTAATCTTGAAGCGCAATAATTGCCTGTTCAAGAACATCGATGGAATGACTCCAAGAGAGTTTTTCTTCAGCATATTTTCGAACTTGTTTTCGACGATTTTCAATTTCTATTTTGTCAAAGTTTTGAAACCATTTCACACCCTCTTCATGAAAATCATATTGTTCGACAAGCCTCATCCAATTCGGAGAAGACCCATCCGGAAAACGATGACCGTGATGATTAATTCCAAACATGAGGAGCCCAGAAGCTGCGTATTCACTTCGTTTAAGCGGGCTTGCAAGGGTCCACATTTTATTCTTAGGCATAGGCAATAAACCGATATGACATTGAGATAAAATACGTGCTAAATCAATTTGCTCTAGAGTAGAATAAACATCGATATTTTCATTCTCTGCGGCCACCCTTTCCAAACGTTTGAAACAATCCCCACTTCCTATCAAAATTAATCGAGCATCGAGACCAGACGAATTCATTTTTTGCAAAAGCATAGGGAGTGCGAGTACTCCTCTGTGTTGGTCCAATTGCCCATGATAGACCATCGTAAGAACGGGAAATGATGTATCTGGTTTGAACAGTTCAAGATTTACACCGGCAGGTAGAATTGAGATTTTGGAAGGATGAGTACCACTTTTTTGATGGACAAATTCTCGATGCATTGAGGAAACAACACAACCATGGGCGATGGTATTTTGATGAACTTGTTTCCAACTCTTTTTCCAAGAAGGCCACTGAAGTAGCGATAAAATTCCTTTATCTGCGGGAGGACTTCGGTCAATGAGAATCCATTTCATATTGCGTTTTTGAAAGAGAGGTACTACATAATTGGCAACACGCCAATCGATCAAAGCAATTGCATCGTTTTCAATTTGAAGTTGTTCAAACCATTTTCTCATGTTTTTGCCCAGGCTACGAGAACGAAAACCAGGGGCCGTTAAACTTGAAATTGACTGGTGTCGCCATGGCCAATCAGCGTGACTTCCCTCAGGGTCGGGATTGACAAATGTGAGGTCATACCCCCGTTCTATCAAACCTGAAGCGAGTGAAATTTGGGTTGTAGCACAGAGGTCTTCCAATGAGCGACCACTGAACCAATAAATCTGCATTAAAAATCATCTTCCTTCAATTTCAACCGTTCTCGAACTAGTTCCTCTATTCCATCTTGAAAGTCAACCTTCGGTTTCCATCCAAGTGTATTTTGAATCCGCTCAATATTCGCCATTGAATGACGGATATCACCAACGCGTTCTGGCCCATGAATCGGGATAATTGGTTCAAAACCCTCTTGAATCTTCATCAGTGTATTATTGATTGCCTCAATCAAATCGAGTAAGGTTATTTTCGTCTGTGTCGCTACATTATAGACATGATAAGGTTCCGCTTTCCATTCACCATCTAAAAGCGATAAGAGGGCTGAACACACATCATGAACATGAACAAAATCACGAGTGTGCATGCCATCACCGTTAATTTTGGGAACGATTCCTTGAGCCATCATATCTGCAAACTTTGGAACGACTGCTGCATAGGCTCCATCAGGCCTCTGCCCTACTCCATAGACATTGAAGAAACGTAGTGCTGTGGCCCGCAACCCCTTCTTTCTTGCCTCCAATATCTGGGCTTCATTTTTCCATTTTGATTCTGCATAGGGTGAGAGTACTTGACCAGCATCTTCCTCCTTAAGTGGTAAACTTTCAGCCTCGCCATAGACTGCTGCGCTTGAAGCCATTACCAATCGCTTAACACCGTGTTTGAGACATGCTGCGATAACCTTCGATGTACCATCAACATTGATACTCATTGTTTCTTCTGGGTTTGAAACAGAAAGTGGAACAGAAACTTGCGCTGCTAAATGTACAACCGCATCACAACCCTGAACTGCTGAATTGAGCACTTCAACATCACGGATATCTCCAAGAATTACTTCAATCCCCATGGTTTTCAACATCTCAGTTGTTGTTTCCAATCCCGTAGAAAGATTATCTAATATACGAACATTCCAATCTTTTTCACGGGCTCTTTTTGCGAGAGAACTCCCAAGAAATCCCGCACCGCCGGTGATGAGTAGATTCCCCATGTATCCAAATGAACGCTCGGCGATTACATATCCTTCGGTATTCGACACCTAAAATTGCTTGTCTTGGCTCATCTTGATAATCCCGACCTTAATGCCAATTCATGATTCGGCGGTTTTTGATGCGCCGAGCCTACAATAAAGGCGAATGGGAAAAGGCTAGATTTCATGCTTTCAAAATCGTTGACCGACCTAAAGAGCAAGAA
>JABJFI010000061.1 GCA_018662825.1 Methanobacteriota archaeon
AGAATGAGTGTTAGAAGCCCAAAAAGCGAAAGAATGCCTGGTGTAAACAGATGAAAGAGATGCGGGGATGTCATATTGACTAATATCTGGGCGGAAAAAAGAAACAAGGATTGGAGCATTCTCTGCTTCAATCCTAATTGGCTACGGATTATGCCCCATCCAAATAAAGTGACGAATAGTGGGGCCGCTAACCCACCAAGTCCAGAGATAACATAGGCCAATATCGATTGTTGTGTTCCCTGAAACGGGTTCCAAGTTGCTGCAGCATGGACCATGACCATCAATAGAACCGCCGCCCCTCTAAGGGAATCAATATGGGTGATTCGTTGTGCTTGTGACATCGTCTCATCGGTTTTTCAAGACATATTCAACGGCGTTACGGAACATTTGGAGCCCCTCGCCCTCCCATTCGCCTAGGGCGTCACTGCTCAATGGCCCAGGTGCTGTATTTCGGGTGTGGTCGGGATGGAGCCATTTGGCATATACTGCTTCAGGGTGGGGCATCAAACCAAACACCAACCCTGTAGAATCACAAACTCCTGCAATGTTCCGCATACTTCCGTTTGGCGAGAGGGGGAATGGGAGGGGTTGGTCTGTTATGCCTTGGCCGACCGGCGTTTTGGGGTCAACATATCGAACGGTGAGTTGGTGGTTTGCTGCCAATGAGTCAAAATCTGTCGTCGATGGCATGACGAATTTTCCTTCACCGTGACGGACGGGGCAATCGATTCGTTGGATTCCTTTCGTCCAAATGCATGGGCTTTCAGCATCGAACTCAAGTGTGACCCATCGGTCTTCATATCTCCCTGAATCGTTGAGTGTTAGGCTTGCTCTTTGAACAAAGTCAGGCAGGGGTGTATCGGCGCCTGGGCCTGGAAGAAGCCCTGTTTTGACAAGGACTTGGAAGCCATTACAAATACCGATTATCGGCTTTCCTGCCGCCACAAAAGCATGTAATTGTTCACGAAGTGCGAAGCGCATTCGATTGCCCATAAGGCGCCCACTTCCCAAGTGGTCTCCAAAAGAAAACCCGCCCGGAACTGCAAGAATTTCAAAGTCGTCTAGATTGAGATTGCCAGAAACAAAATGGTTCACGTGAACTCTTTGGGCATCTCCTCCAACCAAGTTGAATACGGCCGCTGTTTCATGGTCGCAGTTGATGCCGAAACCAAACAAAACTGCGACTTTTGGTGCTGCCATCAAGCAACACCCCCTGTCATGTCAAGTGTGTTTTGCCACGCTTCGACCATCGAATGTGTTTCAGCATTAATGAGTAAATCATAGCCATCAGAAATAGTGAGGGTGTTCGAATCGGTAACAGAACCGAGCACTGTGACTGGGTGCCCCGACATCCATTCAACAAAATCCGCTTCATCTTCTGGTTGAACTCCGACAATAAACCTGCCAAGCGACTCCCCCCATAGGCGGGCCCAAACGCTTGCATCACCTGTTCCATCAATATCGAGTTCGGCGCCAACTCTTCCACCAATACACATTTCTGCTGCTGCAATAGCCACGCCGCCTTCAGAACAATCGTGGGCTGTTCTAATGAGGCCGTTTTGAATTGCTGTGGAAAGTGCACGATAGGTGGTGATATTTGACTCTGGGTTTTGCAAAAGAGGTACTTGCCCTCCGATACCCGTTGCTTCACCACTGTCACGAAGCATGAATGCAATCTCTGAAGCACCTAATTCTTCTTTTGAAACACCAACGAGGTAGATTTTTTCACCTACATTTTTGAAATCACTTGTAGCAGTAAATCGAACATCTGGCTGGTCTCCAAACACCGAATACAGAAGTGTGGGCGGGATGGAAATCTTCTTTTCCCCAGACCCATAATCATTCTTCATCGAATCTTTTCCAGAGACGCACGGGAGATTATATGCCCTACATACTCGTTCAAGCTCTCGATTTGCCCGAACTAGTTGGGCGAGTTTGAATTTTCCATCGGGGGTTTTTACCGACTCGATTGAGTCGGGCCAACAGAAATTATCGAGGCCTGCCATTTTGTCAACATTTATGCCGGCGCATACAGCATTACGAACTGCTTCATCAATCGAAGCGGCCGCCATAGCTCCAGCATCTAAATCTGAATATCTTGGTGCAATTCCACAGGAAATAACCAGCCCATGGGGGTCGCCATGAATTGGTGCAATTACTCCAGCATCACCTGGGCCATCGCGTTCAACACCAACGAAGGGTTTGACTGCTGTTTGGGCAATGACTTCGTGATCATATTGGCGAACCCACGATTCTTTTGATGCGATATTTGGGCGTGCAAGCATTCGAAGTAAAAGTTCGGAGTGGCCTGCTTCTCCGGGGATTGAAATTGATTCGGGGGCGAAGGGGTCGGGCGAAGGGGTCTGCCATTCTGATTCGAGTTGGAGTTGTGGAACGCCGTCGTGCAGAAAATCAATGGAGAGATAGGCTACTGTGTCCTCGCCGTATTTGACATGAAACATGCCTGTGCTAGTGAACGTTGCAACTGGTGTTGCTTCGACTTCGTGGAGTTGTGCCATCGCATCAAAAGCCGCACAATCTTCTGGCTTTACTGCGATTGTCATACGTTCTTGGCTTTCCGAAACAAGAATTTCCCAAGGTGAAAGTCCGGGTTGCTTCAATGGAACTTTTGCTAAATCAATTTCACACCCGTTGGTGTATTCCGCCATCTCTCCGATTGAAGACGAAAGGCCGCCGGCTCCATTATCTGTAATACATGAAATCAATCCTGCATCTCTGGCTTCAAGGACCATGTCAAGCATTTTCTTTTGAGTAATCGGGTCGCCAATTTGTACCGCGCTGGATGGGGATTCTTCTGTTAATTCAAGTGAGGAGAAGGTTGCTCCGTGGATTCCATCGTAGCCGACACGCCCTCCAACCATATACACAATGTCTCCAGCGGTTGGTGTTTTGATGTGTGATTCTCTACCGTCGGGTAATTTCCGTGGCATTATTCCAACTGTTCCACAATAAACCAATGGCTTTCCAATATAGCGGTCGTCAAAAACAATAGCGCCATTTACTGTAGGGATTCCAGATTCATTTCCTCCAACACGCACTCCTGCATGGACTCCTCGAAAAACACGCGACGGGTGGAAGAGGTTGTCCGGGAGTTCGCCTTCCCAATTAGGTGGGCCAAAACAAAACACATCGGTATTTGCAATAGGTCTGGCACCGAGGCCGGTGCCGAGAATGTCGCGGTTGACGCCTACAATGCCCGTCATTGCTCCACCATAGGGGTCAAGGGCTGAAGGGGAGTTGTGGGTTTCTGCCTTCATGCAAACACTCCACTCATCATTCCAAGCAATGACGCCGGAATTATCGTGAAATACCGAAAGGAGCCAATCCACTTCTTTCTGCATATCATGGGTTGGCTTCATAATGTGGGTTTTGAAAATTGAATCGATGACTGTGTCTTCACCCGTTTCAGTATCGATATGGTGGATTTTGGATGCGAAAATTTTGTGCTTACAATGTTCACTCCATGTTTGAGCAAGACATTCGAGTTCAACATCGGTGGGTGCGTCAGCAACAATTCCTACTGCTTCTCGGGATTGTCGCACTGTTTCATCACGATAGTGTGTTTGGATGGTTTGCATTTCTTCTAGATTTAACGCAAGTAGTCCACTTTCGGAAAGTGAAATCAATTCTTCATTTGATATTTCAAGGTCTATTCGTTGAGGTGGGGTGAGTGTTTGGGGTGGTTTTTCGGGAAAATCAATTGCGGGCCATTGTGCTGCTGCGCATGCTGCAGAATCTGAAATGACGGCCCGTTGAATGAGGTTATTGTGGAGGGTTGATGCGAGCCATTCACTGGTTACGTCGTCTGGTAGGTCGTAGAACGCATAGGTGTGATAGGTGGATATTGCGGCGTCAGTTCGGTCCTCGTGGTTGGAAAATATCGTTTTGAAACCGTCGTATGCAGCACTGCCAGGGTTGTCAGTAACGCCGGGTTTGAAGCCGATTGTTATGGCTGCGTCTGGGGTGATAGGGAAATGTTCAGACGAAGATAAGAACGGCAAGTCTGTCTGAACATCTTCGATGATTGGGTCTGAAAAAAGGTCACTTACTCGTTGAGCGATTTCGGATTTATCTATATCTGACTTCACAAGAAAGCCATTGATGGAACGAACTTCGCCAACTTCGATGTTGTGGTCGGCTTTCAATTGGCGCCGAACTACATCTCCACGAACATCTCGCATTCCGTCGCCTTGTTTTGGAGTCACTTCTACCCGTGTTACAGCCATTGAAGTACACCCGCCCCCGTAGGGGGCGTAAAGAAGGCCACCGACTACGCTCTTTGAACAATACGGAAGGTTCAATTGAGAAGTTTGGCCAAATATTGGCCTGTAAAGCTCTCAATATTGGCCGCTACATCCTCCGGAGTACCTTGTGCAAGGATGGTCCCGCCGCGCTCACCGCCTTCGGGGCCAAGGTCGATAACCCAATCAGAGGATTTGATCACATCGAGATGGTGTTCGATGACTATGACGCTGTGGCCTTTGGCCCTTAATTCCAAAAGCACGTTGATTAGTAATTCTACATCTGAGAAAGCGAGCCCCGTTGTTGGTTCGTCGAGAATGTAGACCGTGTGTTTGTTGGGTGGGCGGCGTAATTCACTTGCAAGTTTGACACGCTGGGCCTCTCCGCCTGAAAGGGTGGTAGCTGGCTGTCCAAGGCGCACATAAGAAAGTCCAACGGCACGCAAAGTGTCGAGTGTTCGAAATATTTTTCTGTGATTTTCGAAAAAGATAACGGCTTCGCCAATTGGCATTTGAAGAATGTCGTTGATGTTCTTGCCTTTCCATGTCACTTCAAGGCATTCACGTGTATAGCGCAGACCTTGGCAAACATCACATGTTATCCAAACATCAGGCAAGAAGTTCATTTCCAATTTCATTGACCCTGCGCCTTTGCACGATTCACAACGCCCGCCCTTGACGTTGAAACTGAAATGGCCGGGTTTGTAACCTCGCTCTTTAGCAAGTGTTGTCTTTGAAAATAAGGTGCGGATTTCGTCAAACACCTTTGTGTATGTTGCTGGATTTGAACGGGGAGTTCTACCGATTGGTGATTGGTCGATTATGATGGCTTTGTCAACATGTTCGAGACCTTTGATACTGGAGTGTTTCCCAGCAATGGTGTCAGAATTGTGAAGGTGGCGTTGAAGGGCTGGTGCAAGAATTCCTGAAACTAGTGACGATTTTCCGGAGCCCGAAACACCCGAAATGGCCGTCATACAACCAACTGGAAATTTCGCGTTGATGGATTGAAGGTTATTGTGTCGGGCTCCTTTGATCGAAATCCATTTTTTACCAGGTTTTCTTCGCTCTTCAGGTAATGCAATTTTCCTTTTGCCACTCAAGTACGCTCCTGTAACGGAATCTTTGGTTTTCATTGCAACCTCTGGTGGCCCATTTGCAACAACGGTGCCTCCTTCTAAGCCCGCACCAGGCCCCAAGTCACACAACCAATCTGCTTGGCGAAGGGTGTCTTCATCGTGTTCAACGACGATGAGGGTGTTGCCAAGGTCGCTCAATTCTCTGAGCGTTGCCAAAAGGCGCGCGTTATCGCGTTGGTGAAGCCCTATTGATGGTTCGTCGAGAACATACATAACGCCAGTTAACCGGCTACCGATTTGCGTAGCAAGTCGTATGCGTTGACTTTCACCACCAGAGAGTGTGTTTGCTTTACGGTCAAGGGTGAGGTAATCTAGGCCTACGCTGTCGAGGAATCCAAGGCGGTTTTCGATTTCTTTGAGGATGTCTTTGCCAATGAAAAGACTTCGTTCGTCGAGAATTTCAAGGACATCGGCAAAATTTTCTGGTGCGCCGTCTCCGTTTGGTTGCCAAGCACGAATAAGTGCGAGTGAGTCATGTACGGAGCAACGACTAACTTCGGGTAGACGAATTCCGCCGACCGAAACATACCGTGCTGCAGCATTGAGTTTTTCTCCACCGCACCCCGAACAATCAAGGTCGGTCATGCAATTGATGAGGCGGCTTCGTGTTCGTTCCGATGTTGTGTCGGTGTAGGTCTTCTGCAAGCGTGTAATGATGCCTTCCCATGGACGATTCATTTTGTAGACTGAACCGTTATCAGATTCGAAGTGGAAATTGATAATTGTGGAGCCCGAACCATTGAGAAGAATGTCTTTATCGTCCTCGTCAAGTAATTCAAAGGGCGTATTTCTTGAAATTCCATAATGGGCGCAAACTTGCTCAAGTAATCGACGGTACCACGACGGTGACATTGATTGGCGCCATGGTCGAACGCATCCGTTTGATACTGTGAGTGTTCCATCGATAATGAGTTCAATGTTGAATTGTCGCTCAACACCAAGTCCCTGGCATACATCACAAGCCCCAAGGGGGGAGTTGAAAGAAAAGACTCGTGGGGATAGTTCCGGCATGAATGCCCCGTGGTCTGGGCAAGCAAAATCTTCTGACCAAGCAACAGTTTCTCCAACTTTAGTAAAGTGGGCGCGTGTTCCTTCTGAGAGTTCCGCATCTTCGGCTGGACCTTCCATGCTTTCGATAGCAACAGTGCCGCCCCCAAGACGTAGTGCGCCTTCTACCGCTTCAGTAAGGCGTTGCCTTCGGTTAATTGTACAAGGAAGGCGGTCTATTCGAACATCGATATCGTGTCGAAAGTTTTTATCCAATTCTGGTGGGTTTTCAAATTCAACTTCGTGGCCGTTGACTTTGCCGTGAAGATAGCCTTGTTCAACCAGTTGTCGAAACAGGTCTTGGTGGGTTCCTTTTCTAGAACGAACTGCGGGAGACCATAGGATGATGGCGTGCCCTTCCATATTCCAAATAATGTCATCCACAATTTCTTGTACGGTTCGACGAGCAACTTCTCTTCCACAAGTTGGACAGTGTGGTTTCCCGATTCGGGCCCATAGGAGCCGTAGATAATCTTGGATTTCTGTGACGGTTGCTACAGTCGAACGGGGGTTGTGTGAACCTTGTTTTTGGTCGATTGAAATCGCAGGTGAAAGGCCTTCTATACCGTCGCAGTCGGCTTTTTTCATTTGACCAATAAATTGTCTTGCGTATGAAGATAGGCTCTCAACATAACGTCGTTGGCCCTCCGCATAGAGTGTGTCAAAAGCAAGACTGGATTTCCCTGAACCCGATACTCCTGAAACAACAACAAATTTGCCTCGTGGAAGTTTGACTGTAATGTCTTGAAGGTTGTGCGTACGGGCACCGCGAACTTCAATCCAGCCGTGTTCGTTCACCTCTTCCATTGTGCTCCCAATCTATTGCGTTGGTCGATGGTTCAAGAAGTCTCGGAATTATTTCGTCGTTCCTTGTGATTATGCGAAGGGAATCTTGGATTCAAAACGAACAGGGTCATCTGTTTCAGGGTGGAGAAATTCGAGGGCAGAGGCGTGAAGGCAAACTCGGTTGAAAGAGTTTGATTCCGCTCCGTGTAATTCATCACCCACGACAGGGCAGCCAAGAGACCTCATAGCCATACGAATTTGGTGGCGGCGTCCTGTTTCAATGCTGATCTGAACGAGGGATGTATGATTGTCCGTATCGGCAACCTCCCAGTGGGTGATGGCTTCTTTAGCCCCATGAAAACTCGATTTGACTCGCTTGACAAAGAGATTTTTGTCTTCAACCAACCACTGGCGGGAAGTGCCTTGCATCTCTTTTGGGCGCCCTTCGATAAGAGCGTGGTATGTTCGGTGTACCGCTCGTTCTGCAAATTGAGATTGGAGATATTCTTTGTGTCTTTGATGAAGGGCGAAAACCATTATTCCCGATGTGTCTCGGTCAAGACGGTGGACTATGAAGCACCATTTTTTCTCGTCCTCTTGTTTCACGTGTTCTACACATCTTGCATGGAGTGTATCTATTTCGAGTTTGTCGGTGGCAATTGAGAGAAGGCCGGCCGGTTTTTCTACAACAAGAATTGCATCATCCTCCCAAAGAATGTTGAGATTTGATTTCTTTTGTTTCGCGGCAGGGGGTGGTGTTATTTCGTGGGCTTTTACCCTGCTTAATAATTCAAGTTCCATCCCTTTCGAGATTGGGAATTTTGCTTTGTGTTGAATTGTTCCATCAACTTGAATGCGGCCCTCTGTTAACATTTTTCGTAATTTACTACGAGATGTTTCTGGCATGCATTCTGCCAGCATATCGAGCAATGTGGTTTCTTTTTCTGCTTTGAATTTCATATAAATTACCTACAATAAAAGTGCGTCACACCAAGTGCCTTTTTCTCCACTATGCCCCGGTTCAAGTAATGTAAGTGCATCAGCAAGAACTAGACTATTGAGGTTGCCTGAGCCTTGGTATCCAGTTGAATAAGCAAGAAGATTGTCTCCAGTGGTATCGACTTTTATTCGTCGGAGGGTGAGATTATTGCCATCGGTTTTGAAAGATTCTGCAAGTTTCACCCGAACTCTGCGCTCTTGAATACCTCCGCCGCCTGTAGCAGCGCGTAGATATGGTCCAACTAACATCCTAAACACAACGTGGCTGCTGGCAGGGTTGCCGGGTAAACCAAACAACGGAACTCCTTTCCAATAACCGAATAATGGCGGCGAACCTGGGCGGATTTTTACTCGCCAGAATTTGATATCTCCTTCTTCTTCCATAAGTTTTCGAACTAAATCCCATTCACCCATTGAAACGCCCCCTGATGTTAGAATGATATCACATTCTTCGGCAGCTTGGTTGAGTGCCATACGTAGGTTGTCGAGTGAATCCACCACCGATGAGTATCTTTTTGCGTGGTGGCCGGACCATTTTACGAGACTGATTAAGCCAAATGAATTTGATTCATATATCTCCCAATCATTCAATGGCGTGCCTGGTATTTGTAATTCATCGCCTGTCGAAATAACCCCTATTTTTGCTTGACTGAAAACCGGTATTTCGGGATACCCCATTGTAGCGCATAACCCAATTGAAGATGGTGTGAGAATGGTGCCTTTGTGGAGTGCGGTGTGGCCTTTGCGTAAGTTTTCTCCTTGCTTTCTGATAAAGTGTTTTTTCCCTACTTCAGTAAGTGTTACGATGTTGTTTACTTCGTCGACTTCGCAACGTTCTATTGGGAGGATGGCGTTAGCGCCATCGGGTATTGGGGCCCCAGTCATTATTCGGGCGGCTTGGCCTTGTTCTACTACAGCAAGAGGGGTTTTTGGCCCTGCTTGAACGGTTTGAATAATTTGTAAATGTGATGGCGGTGGGGTTGAGTCTTCGTATCGAAAAGCAAACCCATCCATCGCTGAATTATCATATCGGGGATCATCTACTTTCGACTCTAAATCTCTAGATAATATTCGATTGAATCCTTGGTCTAGTGTGACGGTTTCGGTTGGTAGTGTGAGTGGGTGGCTCTCAAGAATCCTTACCGCTTCAGGATATGAAACGAAGTAAGGTGTCTCGGGCATGGTAGAACCATCGGTTATGTTGGTTTGAGTTTCACGGTGGAGTCTTTAGAAAATTAATTCGAGAATTCGTTTTATTGATGCGAGAAGAAGAACCGTGACGAGAAGATTTCGAATCGTTGATTGGTGGGCATGAAGAGAACCGTATCGTGAACCCAGAAAACCACCGATAAGTACGGCGAAAACAAATGGAATGAGGGTTGATGTTTCCAATACAAGTTGATTTGATGTTGCGGCCCCTAATAATCCGGCTGCTGAATTCGCCCAAATGAAAAGGGCAGCGGTTGCTGCAGCGGTTTTCGGCGTTGCCCATCGTTTGAGGAGAAGAAGGGGTGAAAGAAATATTCCGCCGCCCACCCCTATGATTCCACTGAACAATCCAATCACCCCGCCAAAGGCCAAAGTTTGGGTTTTTTCTGGGTCTTTTACTTCTAAATAATTTATATTTTTGTCCACTCTAAGAAGTCGAATCGCTGCATAAAGAAGGGTGATTGAAAGAAGGGTGTCGTAAATTGCTCCGTCAACCCTTAGATATCCTCCAAGGAAAGCAAAAGGGATACTTGCAATAAGAAATGGGAGTGTTTTGGATGATGAATAGTGCCCTGCTTTTGAATAATGAAAAAATGCAATCCCTGCAACAACGAGGTTTAGAACCCAAACATGCTG
>JABJFI010000112.1 GCA_018662825.1 Methanobacteriota archaeon
ACGGTTGTGAACGACACGACCATAGTCGTGACAACACCAATGGCAGGGCAAACTGCAGATACAGTTGATATCACGGTGGTGGATAAAGATGGAACTCCTCATACGCTTCTGGCTGCTTTTACATTCATTTCTCCTGATGATGTTGATATGGATGGCGTGCTTAACGTCAATGATGGTTGTCCAAATGTCGCTGGGACTTCAACTCAAGATGTGAGTGGTTGCCCTGATGCAGATGGCGATGGATACAGCGACGCAGGTGATGCATACCCGAATGATGCTACTGATTGGATGGACAGCGATGGTGATGGTGTAGGTGACAACGCAGATGCCTTCCCGAACGACGCCAGTGAAACCCTTGACAGCGATGGTGATGGGGTTGGCGACAACGCTGATGCTTTCCCAAGCAACCCCAGTGAAACCCTTGATTCAGACGCAGATGGCGTCGGTGATAACGCCGATGCTTTCCCTCTGGATGCAAACGAAACACTCGATTCAGACGGTGATGGTGTTGGCGATAATGCTGATGCATTTCCGAACAATGCCAGTGAAACGATGGATACCGATGGCGATGGAATCGGAGACAACAGCGACCCAAACCCCACTCAACACAGCGATGATGACAGCGATGGTGATTCAGTAGCCAATATCGATGATGCCTTCCCGAATGATGCAACGCAATGGCTTGATTCAGATGGCGATGGTTATGGTGATAACGCAACGGGCAACAACCCTGATGCTTTCGTGAATCTCTCTACGCAATGGTCCGATACCGATGGTGACGGCTACGGCGATAATTGGGCCACTCCGTCATGGAACTCAACTCGTTTGTTCATATGGCCCGGGGAATTTGTCGATGGAGCTGTCCTCGCTGATCATTGCCCAACTGAAGCTGGTAATTCCACAGTCGACGGTTACTTCGGTTGCCTCGACATCGATGGGGATGGCATTGCAGACATTTACGATGACGACGTCGGTAATGATTCTGAGACCTCTTCCAACGAAACAAATCAAACAGGACCCATGGATTCTGACAACGACGGTGTCGATGACCTGTACGACGTTTGCCCGGAAACGGTGGCCTTTGGCATTGTCGATGTTGATGGATGCCTGATTGATGAAGACGGCGACGGAATTGATGACTTCAAAGACGATTGCCTTGGAACAGCGTCTGGAGCCACAATTGACGCCAATGGTTGCGCAGTGACTGTTGATGAATCGAGAAGTTTCTTCGAATCATTGAGTTCAGGCGACCGAGATGCGGTTGTCCAAACCTTTGGTGTCGGAGCCATCATCGTCGCTCTGTTTGCTTTCCTTCAGACAAACATGGTAGCTGCATTGCTGCCTGAATCGATTCGCTGGATTCGAGTCTTCCGTACGGGTTCCAAACTCATCGCTGAGGAAATACGAGAATTGGAGTACCTCAAATCCCTTGTTCAAACCTATTATCAGGACCCTGAGGTGCTGCGTGATGAACTGTATCAGATGAAATCCGAACTGACCGCTCGTTACACAAACAGCGAGATTAAGAAAGTTACCTTGGAGAAAATCAACACCCTCATTACGGATTTACTCGCAATGGAACCATCGGATGTAAGCCGCGTCGCTCACAACGATGCCTACTTTGGCCTAGGAGGCTCTCTCGACACAGCCGCACGGGCGGAATACATGTCGCAAGACGTGTTGATGCGAGACCACACATTGAGCCAACTACCCGATTCTCTTGAAAGTCAAACCATACCCGTCTCTCCACCGAAGGAAATGAAAGGTGCTGTTCGTGAATCAGATGGCTATGAATACCTCGAGTATCCTTCTGGAAGCGGTGCGTGGTACTACCGTAATCGCTCGACACATGAGTGGCAGTCTTGGACTCAATAACGAACGATTCTTCATGCTATATGCAGATAGTAACCCAGAAACAGTGTTTGCTTCATAATAGGGGATGAACACACTTATGCACGCGAGAAGATTCACATCATTTCTCTTTTCAAACGGAAATGTACATATTGAATTCAAAGGTCTTTAGACCAAACCTTACCACTCCACAGAGAGGCAACGCATAAGGGCGGGTTTTACATAGACCCACATGGGAAGCCTATGGCATCGACTGAGGAAAGACTCCAAGATTTACGAAATCGTAAATCACGCAGCGAAATGGGCGGAGGAC
Organism: Methanobacteriota archaeon; assembly: GCA_018662825.1. Taxonomy (GTDB): domain Archaea; phylum Thermoplasmatota; class Poseidoniia; order Poseidoniales; family Poseidoniaceae; genus MGIIa-L1. Next base: position 2,165 of record JABJFI010000112.1, read on the forward strand.
AAGAGCGCATTGACAGGCAGCATAACAAAGGGAAAATGACCGCCCGTGAACGCATTGATGTCTTGCTCGATGAGGGCTCATTCCAAGAAATCGATGCATTAGTAGAACACCGTTGCCGTGATTTTGGCATGGACAAAGACATCATTCCAGGAGATGGAGTGGTCACAGGCCACGGTTCGATCAATGGCCGGCAAGTGTTCACCTTTGCTCAAGACTTCACTGCTTACGGCGGCTCACTCGGAGAAATGCATGGCCTCAAAATCTGTAAAGTTCTAGACATGGCACTCAAAACAGGCCGTCCCGTCATCGGTTTGAACGATTCAGGCGGTGCTCGAATACAAGAGGGGGTTGCATCTCTGGGAAGTTATGCAGAAATATTCTTCCGAAATGTTCGCGCTTCAGGCGTCGTTCCACAAATTTCAGTCATCATGGGCCCTTGTGCGGGTGGAGCGGTGTATTCTCCAGCAATTACAGATTTCGTAATTATGGTTGAACAATCATCGTATATGTTCATCACCGGACCTGAAGTTATCAAAACAGTGACCAATGAAGAAGTAAACTTCGAAGATTTGGGCGGTGCATCTACTCACGGTACAAAATCTGGTGTGTCTCACTTCTCTGCTCCTGATGATGAATCGGCGATTCAATTGGCTCGAGACCTCTGTGACATGCTCCCTCAAAACAACCTTGAACGCCCACCTGATAAGAAAACGAGTGACCCAATCGACCGTTCATGTGATGCTCTCGACACCATCATGCCCGACCAAGCGACCAAAGCATACGATGTCGTTGATGTCATTTCAGAAATTCTCGATGATGGTGCGTTCCTTGAAGTTCAATCCGATTGGGCACAAAACATCGTTGTCGGATTTGGCCATCTTGGCAGTCATACCGTCGGAGTTGTTGCAAATCAGCCGAAAGTCTTGGCTGGATGTCTCGACATTGATGCGAGTGACAAAGCAGCGCGTTTTGTCCGGTTCTGTGATGCGTTCAATATTCCAATCATTACGCTTGAAGATGTGCCAGGATTCCTACCAGGTACCAGCCAAGAATGGGGTGGTATAATTCGCCACGGAGCTAAACTCCTCTATGCATATGCAGAAGCAACGGTACCTAAACTCACCGTGATTCTCCGTAAAGCCTACGGTGGCGCCTATGATGTTATGTCTTCAAAACATATTCGTGGAGATTACAATGTAGCATGGCCAACCGGTGAACTGGCGGTCATGGGAGCAGACGGAGCGGTAGAAATTATTCACCGAAAGCGAATTTCAACTTCTCGTAATTCAGAGCAAGAACGGCAAAGGCTGACTGAAGATTTCAACGAAAAATTTGCCAACCCCTATACGGCTGCTGCTTTGGGCTATCTAGATGACGTCATCGAACCAAATCAAACTCGAAGCAAACTTTGCCGTGCTTTGGAAATGTTGTTGGATAAAGAAGAATTACGCCCTGCTCGAAAGCATGGAAATATCCCACTATGAGGCGATTGTATGGCAAGTCACGATGAAGAAACACTTCGAATGGCTGCACTTGCAGCTGTGTTATCGATGCTTGCACAAAATGGAGATGACGCTAGTCAAATTGCCCGAAATCCTGGTCTGCCATGGTCACAAGACCATCGAAGAATGAACATGGGACTCTCCTCACTTATGCAGAAACGAACCAGCCGCTCACCTTGGAAGTGATTTTATGACTGAAACTCGAAAAGTAATAGTTAATGGAATTGAGTTTGAAGTTCTTCTTGATGGAGAGGGCACCTCGTGGTCTGCTACTGTCGAAGGTCAAACGTTTGAGATCGAAATACCGGATGCCGCACCTGTGGCTAAAAAGAAAAGAAGTGGTAGCGGAAAGAAGAAAAAGTCTGGTACTGTTTCGGCAAATATCCCTGGCAAAGTCGTTACTGTAGAAGTCAAAGCAGGTGATGAAGTGGTTGAAGGTCAAGTCATCTTGATTCTCGAAGCAATGAAAATGCAAAACGAAATACAGGCACCCGTATCAGGTACTGTCACTTCAGTGAATTGTGAAGAAGGTCAAGCAATTGAGGCAAATATCCCCCTAGTAATCATTGAACCGGCCCCCGAAGCAGAATGATTTTTTGGGTAAAAAGAGGGGTTTCATCCACTGTTTAATACGACCATTAAAGACCTGTCAGCATTTGTGGGTATCATGGGCGGCTCTGCAGTGTGTGATTTCCCGGGATGTGGTGAAGAAGGTGCCATTGTTTCTCGGCTTTCGCCAGAGGGTTTCCTTGTCGCCACTGGTAAGAAAGCCTACTCATTTAGAGAGGCTTATCGTCGCTTCCACTATTGTGGTAATCATCATGATGAATTGATGGGCGGCGTTTGGTCTAGAGTACGCAAGCCTGAAGACAAAAAAGATGGCCATGTCGCACCTACTGCGATTTGAAAATAATATCCATCTAATTGACGCAAAATACATGAATATGATAAAGTGGTTGCTACTGCCTTGTTCATGCGTGATAACGTCTCACCCGTCGCATCTGCGAAATTCAGACCAATATTTGTTGCATTTTTAATGCTAATTAGTTCCTTGACACTTTTTGCCAGCCCTGTTCAAGCGGTTGGACCAAATCAAAATGATATGGGCTCTGGGGGAGATTCTTCAGACAATACAACCAATGCTGTAAATTACATTTTTACTGGGCACTTATCTGGGACTGGAGAATTGGATTATAACGATGACCATGATTGGTTGAGAGTCAGCTTGAGTTCAAATCAAGGTGTGACTATGAGGCTATCATTCAATTCAACTACCACACTAGCCAATGGAACTACTCTCGTCAATGATTTTGATTTGGCTTTGTATGATAACACAAGTCAGAATCTAATTTCAAGTAGTTGGCAAAGTAATCCGGAAATAGTTACTACAAATGGGTCATCTGTTTCGCATAATGGGTTAGTTTACCTAGATATTAGTAGATATTCTGGTGTTGGCGGTTGGAGTTTGGATATTTGGAAGTTCACTGTTAGTTCAGGAAATGGAACGGGCGGAAATGGAACTACTCCACCGTCAAATTGTGCTGGCACAGGAACATTGGTCTCAGATATTCTTGAACCAAACGACACCACAGGAACTGCGACACAATCTTCGATGTTGCCGCTATCTTGCACTGGTCTATCGATCCACACTTCTACCGACCTCGATTATTTTGAAATCGATATGATCTCTGGCGTCACCTATTATGCAAATATCACCTTTAACGGATTAAATGGCGATATTGATACCAATTGGAATACTGCCGGTGGAAATTATCTTTCTAGTTCGGGTTCAACTGGTAGTATAGAATCAATGACTGTCACTGCAACTTCCAATCAAACCACACATTTGCAGGTATATGGATACATGGGGGCCACCAATGTATATGATATCTCAGTAACTACAAATTTACCAGGTGGTGGACAAAGTTTTGAATCGGTATTTGTTACAATGAATAATTTGACTCATTCCACTCTCGAATTCAGCGGATTAACTGTTGGAACTTCTTATCTCTACAACTCTTCATCTGTTCAGTATTTCATGAATGGAACAGAACTTTGGTCAGCACCAAATAATGGGTCATTGAATTCTACTGCAACAACAATGATGGTTAACACTACGTTATCAGGCCCAATTATGGAAGAATCGGAATACTGTAGCGTTTCAATATTGAAGGATTCTATTGGAGCAATGCTCAGTGAAGATGCAGATTGTATCTATATTGAACTGCTTGAAACCTATACGACGTCCTCGACAACAGGTGAAATCTATGCGACCAATCTTACTGCGAATACCGACTATTCGCTCTGGTGGTTTGTATACGATACAAACGAATTCGATATTAGTATCACCTCTTCAATGGACATTGACATGGCTCTAACTGCATCCATTATCGACCAAGACAATGTTTCTTTTACTGCATCAACACTTGGCACAGAATATTGGCCAATTACTTGGAATGGACCTACTACGCTGGATGAACATGGATTTATTGGAATTCTCTCCTACAATAATACTGCCATTAATCTCACATCTGGTGAGGGTTTTGTCGGCGTACATGATGATTATTTCATGCCACAACTCCCTACCATGTTGATTGATTCTTATTCGACCAGTTCAACTGCGGCTACCAACAATGTGATGGTTAGAGGTAGCGACCTGGTCACTGGTGACCAATACAAATACCAAATATTAGTCACTGATGCTGCTGGTGCATCAATGGCATCTTCTGCTCTCACTAACTTTACGGCGACTGCACAAAACATGAGTATGCCAACATATACCTACTCCACTCCAAACATGAGTGGAATTTACTGTGTCGAGGTGAATCTATATTCAGATGTGAGTGTTCAATTGATTGGTGATAGCGATTGTTTCTCGTTAACAATCGATGATGATAATGATGGAGTTGCCAATGAATATGACCTTTGTGCCAACACAACAGCAGGTGCATCAGTCGACCAAAATGGCTGTGAATTATCCCAGAGAGACTCTGATGGTGACGGTTACAATGACCTCATCGATGCTTTCCCTAACGATAGTAGTCAATACTCCGACATGGATGGAGATGGATATGGAGACGACCCTACTGGCAATTCCCCTGATGCATTCCCACTTGACAGTTCTCAATGGGCTGACCAAGATGGTGATGGATATGGTGACAATCCTAATGGCAATGCATCCGACGCTTTCCCATTTGATTCAACACAATGGGCTGACCAAGATGGTGATGGATATGGTGACAATGCCGCTGGAAACAACCCGGATGAATTCCCAGCAGACTCCACGCAATGGAAGGATTCAGATGGCGATGGATACGGCGACAATCCAACAGGAACAAATGGCGATGCATTCTCTAACGATTCAACACAATGGGCTGACCAAGATGGTGATGGATATGGTGACAACCCCGCCGGAACAACACCAGATGAATTCCCTGCGGATTCAACACAATGGACTGATACTGATGGGGATGGTTATGGAGATAATCCAAATGGAAACAATGGCGATGCTTTCCCAACCGATCCAACACAATGGGATGACCAAGATGGTGACGGATATGGAGATAATCAAGCTGGAAACGACCCAGATGCCTTCCCAATGGATGGAACCCAATGGGAAGACTCCGATGGCGATGGATACGGCGATAATCAAAATGGAAACAATGCAGACAGATTCCCTGATGAAGTAACTCAATGGTTTGATGATGATGGAGATGGATATGGGGACAATGCGAACGGTGACACTCCAGACCACTGTCTCAACACTCCTGCTGGTCAAACAGTTGATTCAATGGGCTGTTCTGAACAACAGAAAGACGATGACCTCGATGGTGTGACCAATGACCTTGATGCATGCCCATCTACACCTGCTGGTGAAACGGTTGATCCTACAGGATGTTCTGGTTCACAAGAGGATGGAGATAACGATGGGGTCATGGATGCATTTGATGCTTGTCCTATGACACCACTCGGTTCTACTGTAGATGCAGCTGGATGTGCTGACATGCAAAACGATACAGACGGCGATGGCATTAATGACCAAATCGATGATTGCCCAAATACCGCACCTGGAACTCTGGTCAATGGCGTGGGCTGTTCATCTGCTCAACGAGATTCTGATGGTGACGAAATCAACGACATGGATGATTTGTGCCCAATGACGGCCCTTGAAGATGAAGTCGACCAAGATGGATGTTCAGATGCTCAAAGTGATGATGATAATGACGCCATTATGAACGATGATGATGATTGCCCTGATACGGAAATTGGCTTGATAACCAATGCATTTGGATGTGCTAAAAATCAATTAGACGATGATTCTGATATGATTGACAACACCATTGATACATGTCCTGCAACACCTGTGGGTGAGCAAGTGAACAACTTTGGATGTGCGGACTCTCAATTAGATTCCGACAATGATAACGTTGGAAATCACAAAGATTTGTGCCCTGATACCGATGAATCGCATGGAGTCGACCTTGATGGATGCTCCGAATATCAAAAGGATGATGATGAAGATGGCGTGAAAAATATCGATGATATTTGTCCCCGCTCCCCTACTGATTCCATAGTATTCGATGACGGCTGTGCTTTGTCTCAAATGGATACCGATCAAGATGGTGTTAATGATGAAGAAGATGATTTCCCATTGGACCGTAATGAGACCACCGATACCGATGGAGATGGTGTTTCAGACAAGTACGATTACTATCCAAATGATGCTGCTCGTTCTGAGCAAGTTGCTGAAAGTGGTGGAAACGGTTTGATTTACGCAATTATTGCCATCTTAGTAATTGGCGGTCTTGCGGCCCTACTGGTTATTCGAAAGAACCAAGAATTGCCTGCGGAGACTTCTCCATTTGCGGCCCAGAATTTTGCTGACTCTGCTACAGAGGCAAATATGGGTCTCGACTCAAGTAAAGAATTGCCAGCCATCGAAGAATCTACTCAACAATGGGAAGAAAATGGTGTGAATTGGTCCAGAGCAGCCGATGGTACTTTGTCATATTATGACGTGGCATCTGGCGCTTGGGTTCCTTACCAAGGATGAAGAGAAGACTCTTCAATGTCGAGTCACTCGAATGAGTGATGCAACGACGAGTTCTCCTCATGAGACATGCAAAGAGCAGTCGCGACGATGCATCACTATCGGACCACCAAAGGCCACTCAATGCCAGAGGACTCAAAGATGCGTCCAAAATGGCACGTGTATTGCAAAAATTAAATTTGATTCCTAGTCGAGTATTGGTAAGTGATTCAAAACGAACCTTGGAAACATTAGATGGCATCAAATCAATACTTGGAGAACTTCCAACCCAAGCGATGAATAATCTCTATCTTGCTTCTGCAAATACCCTATTGGAATGCATGGATGAGACGGCTGAGGGAGAAACTATGCTAATTATTTCGCATAATCCAGGAACTGAACTTGTCATGTATGAGGTTACAGGGGAATATCATAGCATGCCAACAACTGCATGTGCATTACTCATTGGTCACGAAAATACATGGCATTGCCAACAGGTACTTCGTCCAAAAGATTTGTCTCATTTATGTGAATAAATCAAACAACACCGTGAGCCATCATAGCCTCAGCGATTTTCAAGAAAGCAGCAACATTTGCTCCAAAGACATAATCGCCTGGGCGACCATACTTTTCAGCAGTTTCAGATGCGCTCTTGTGAATGTTTACCATGATGTTGTCGAGTTTTGCATCGACTTCTTCGCGTGTCCATCCATAGCGTAGAGAGTTCTGTGACATCTCAAGACCAGATGTTGCAACACCGCCAGCATTGCTTGCTTTACCGGGGGCAAACATAACTCCACTCTTTTGGAACACTTCAACAGCCTCAGGTGTGCAAGGCATGTTTGCGCCTTCTGCAACTGCAATGACTTTGTTATCAACCAGCATTTGTGCTTCATTGCCGTTGATTTCATTTTGTGTAGCACATGGAAGTGCAACATCGACGTTAACTCCCCAAAGACCGTTTGAAGACGGTTCAGGTGCTGAAGCAGTAAATGTAGCACTGCTGAATTCAGCAGCATATTCAGAAATTCGTCCACGGCGGTTGTTCTTTAGATCCATAATCCAAGCCAACTTTTCTCGGTCAATTCCATCAACATCGTGAATGAAGCCACTTGAATCCGACATGGTCACAGGTTTGCCACCGAGGTCGAGGACTTTTTCACAGGCAAACTGTGCAACGTTACCTGAACCAGAAAGTGAAACTGTGGCTCCTTCGAAGGATTTTCCTTTTGCTGCAAGCATTTCACGAGCAAAGTAAACCAAACCGTATCCTGTCGCTTCTGGGCGAATCAAAGAGCCACCGTAAGAGCGACCTTTTCCAGTTAATACTCCTGCTTGGAATTCATTTCGGAGTTTTTTATACATTCCAAACATGTAACCGATTTCACGCCCCCCTACACCAATATCTCCGGCAGGAACGTCGCAATTATGGCCAATGTGTCGCCAAAGTTCCATCATAAATGATTGACAAAAGCGCATGACCTCTTCATCGCTTTTTCCTTTTGGATTGAAATCAGAACCTCCTTTGCCACCACCCATAGGGAGGCCGGTCAAAGAATTCTTGAAAATTTGTTCAAAAGCAAGGAACTTCAGAATAGAAGCATTGACTGTTGGATGGAATCGAAGTCCTCCCTTGTAAGGGCCAATTGCGCCATTGAATTGAATTCGGAATCCGCGGTTTACTTGGACATTACCTGAATCGTCGACCCAAGGAACTCTGAAATGGATAAGGCGTTCTGGTTCTACAATTCGCTCCACTATGGAACAGTATTCAGGATTAGCTTCAAGAATTGGTTCAAGAGACTCCAATACTTCCCATACTGCTTGGTGAAATTCGGGTTGATTTGGGTCTCGGGCGACTACGGATTCGTAGATTTCTTTTGTTACACTCATAATAGCACCATTTTAGGTATGTGTTAGCCGTGCCAAAGAAAGGCCCTTTCTAAGTATTACCGTCCAAAACCTTGCTCATAATACCGGTTTGAAAGTTTTCTCAAATTTGCGCATGTCAAAAAGGGCACACGGTATTAAATCGCTCCAAGCGCTCGAGCCTTCGAACACCGTTTGAGTCAATATCTACCATCGCGTGAATTGCTTCTTCAATCATTGCGTGCTGATCTTCTTGTAAACCTATCAATGTTCGAAGTGTTGTGAGCATTGACCATTCATCTTCTGAAATTATTTCATCATCTAATGCTGCTATGAGTGCTGATTGATAGGTGGTTACATCACCTGTATGATGGCCTGAATAATCAAATTCGGTTCCATCAAAGGGATTAGACTCTTCTCCACGTACAACGGATAGACAAAAAGCAGTGTCACTAGGATGGACTCCTAAGGCTACAGCAAGAACATGTAGGATATTGGCTTCATCATCGGTGATAATAGAATCATCCATTGCGCTGCTAAGTGTTCGTAGGTAAAGATAGAGACCTCGGGATGGTTCAAGAGCCATGAATGATGCTGAAGTTGCCCGTATTAGAATGTTATACTCAGCAACCGGTCTCAAAATATACGTATCATGACGATTGAATATTGAAAAACATCAGAATAAGCGCATTTTATATCTTAAAGGACACGCTGAGGCCCATATTCTTCTGTAATGAAGTGTAATACAAATTGTAATGAGTTTCGCTACATTGATATACTGTCTATGCTACCCACTGGATACGGAGGAATCAAATGGCAGCCCCAAGCAACAACATCTCATTACGAATAACCGATGATGAAATCGCTTTACTCGATGCTCGAGTTGGAATAGATGGAGCACGAAGTCGTTCGGATGTAATTCGAATGGCAATACAACAATTTCTCCAAGGACAACCTCTACTCCCAGGTATGGATTCAATTCGAATACCAATCGGCCATGGAGATAAAATGCTGCTTGGCCAACTTTACGAACTTCAAGGAACAACCCCTGAAGCTGCTGCCCAAGAAGGGCTTTCACTTTACATAGAACATGCCATAAAGGCACGTTCTGAATTGACACAACAACTCGATGATCTCTTGGCAGAAGCCAAGAGTTCAACGATACGACGCGAAGAATACCACGAATGAGTGGGTGAGAGTGCAGGAGGGGATGGGAATGAATTGGCAAAACGATGTTAGCGAGACTCGCGATGCCACCTTCAATGCCGTACGGGATTTGTCCAAGCCGTGCGGATTTGCCGCTTTGCGTCTGCGTGCCCGTCTTGCACGCGCTGGACTAAAACAAAACCCAACACACCTCCCCTCGAAAGACGGGCGGGGGGACTCAGATTCCACTCCAGCTTGCTAAGTTGGTTGGTTCCCACGTGTCCAGGACCCCACATACCTGGGCACAATTATTCACAACAGTGCAACCGCTGTAAACAATAAATTCCCCAATCCTTTAGAGGGGTCGACGCTGAACCAACATTATGACAGAGGAGGGGAGCCAGAAAAATACTGAGGTATTTGCCTTTTTGGCCCATGAAATTCCCCGGCCTGGCCAAATAGAAATGATTCAACAATCAACAGAAGCCCTTCGTAGTGAAGGATATCATTTGGCAGCAGCACCAACAGGTATTGGAAAAACTGCTGCTGCACTAGCGGCTGCACTTGAAATAACTCAAAATTCTCCTAGGAGAAAACATATCTTCTTCCTCACCTCTAGACAAAGTCAGCATCGAATTGTGGTCGATACTGTTAGGCAAATCAATCACCGACGTAAAGGTAAGACTGCAATCACTTTAGTCGATATGATTGGTCAAGCAGGAATGTGTGTTCAGCCTTTTGCAAAGGAATCCCCATTGGTGTTTTCGATGATGTGCAGTAATGCACGAAAAACAAAATCATGCCGCCCATGGATAACAAGCGCACCAGGATTGGCAAAACGAATTCTTGACAGCCCTCTCCATGTTGATGAATTGGTCGATTTAACCAAAATTCACCGCGTCGGAGGAGAAATTGCTCAAACTTGCCCCTGGAAGGCGGCCCGAGAAGCGGCAGGTAATGCGGATGTCTTCGTTGGAGATTACAATCATATTTTCGATGAAGGTGTAAGAAAATCAAGTTTGGAGGCGATGGGAATCACCCTTGATGACATCATTGTCGTAGTCGATGAAGCACATAATCTCCCAAACCGAATTAGAATGTCGATGGAACGAGTGATTACGCCCACGATTGCTCGTAATGCTGCCATGGAATTGGAAGAATACAAGGAGACTCTTAACGAGCAATATTTGCAAACAGATTTAGTTGCCATTGCTCGTGAACTCGATATCGCCACATGGGCATTTGAAATCATGAAAATCGCTCGAACCAAATTTGCCGATTTATTCCGTCAACTTCATTCAGATTTGCCAAACGATTCGGAAGAGTCTCGAGTTGAAGTTCCCCGTTTCTTGGACATAATCCATCGTGCATGCGATGAGTATGAGGGGCTAACTGAACAAAAAACGTTAGGTGAAAACCCAGGACTGGCTGACCTTGCTG
>JABJFI010000006.1 GCA_018662825.1 Methanobacteriota archaeon
ACTCAAAATAATGCCCGTAGGATTTGAAATTGTCCGGACGGAACTTGCGAGATTCCCGGTACGAGCACTCACAGTTGACGGTTCTATAGTTTCACGCTTCGAAACGTTGCCACTCTGAATTGGAATCTTCATTTCGATACCATGAGGTTTCTTGACCATCTGTATACCATTCGTATCCTTTGCCATCTGGGTTTCCTTCAACGGTGATATCGGGTTGTGGGAATTCAATGCTTGGGAGTGATTTTTGCTCTGCTTGCATGGCTTGTTCAACCATTTGGGTTTGATCGTTCTGTTCTTGATTAATTGGAGATGGCTTTTGTTTCTGTGCCTCAACTATGTCATCAAGTTCTGCAAGAAGATATTCAGGAGTCGGGCCATTTACTTTCAGCATCGTGAGGCCCGGGAAACCGTTTGGCATGTCAGAAAAGGAATCAATCGAAATCCGCTGAGTAACTATCTTCACTCACCTGGAGAGTCAGACCAGTTACTTCAAGCACTTTTTGGCGTGAAAAGCCGTCTGGTAACTTCAGAGACTGCTGACCCGGCGTGCGTATTTCGTAATTTGTCGAGGTGTTCGATTGACCCGATTCTTCGTCGTAAGAATGATAATTGTATTCTGATATAAAGGATGTAGGCGTGAGGTCAATTCGCATCTTTTCCTTTTGAGGTTTGTTAAACCAACTGGTTCTTACAACAACGGTGTTTTCCAAACCTAAATGAGCGATGTATGTTCTTTTGGAATAAGCTGCATACACTGCAAAGATGTAAAGGATGCCCAAGGACGCCATGATTGCTGCCCAAGTGAATGAATTTGCAGTTATGATTACATCTAGACCCCAATATATGTCTCTGTCGTAAGTTCCAAATCCAATAGTTATGAAGACCAAACCTCCGACGAAAATTGCAATACAGGTTTGAGCGATAACCGAACTTACAACTTCACGAGCCTCATGAGGGATGAAACCATCAAACACATTCTGCAATGAACCCTGCGGGTCTTCTTCCGAGATCGGCATTGGTGTTCCGATGGAAACGCCTGACTCTGAAGAGGATACTCTTTGCTGTGCGATTGTCGATACTGCATCCTTATGAACTTCTGCCCAAAAGTTTTCATTTGGCGAGGATTCTTTCTGACCCAAATCTTTGATTTGCAGCAAATAGTTGAGTGCATCAGCCATATTTTCTGCTTCCGTCTGAGTGCCCGATTGAATCTCAACCAAAGGTATTGCATACTTCGACTGAGTAAGAGATCGTTCATCATCAGGATTTTTCAATACAATTCCAGTCACATGTACTTTGTAGGAACTCGAATCGCCATCCGAATCAGTTGACTCAACCCAACGCGTGTAATACTTGATTTCAGTTATGTCTGAACGAGGTGTGTTGACATGAATCTCAGGCGTAGTGATGTTCAATCGCTCATAGAGAACTTCGAGATGCTCATCATGAACATACAGAATTTGTTCTCCGCGCAGATTCAACAAAAAGAAAATAGAAAGAATAAAGAATGCAAAAACTGCGATACCCGTCATAGACCAATTTGCGCTTGTAATTCCGTTAAACACATATGCAAGGGCAATGAGCGACGCCAAAAGCATTCCAAAAGGAATTGCAAGGGAACTGTTTCCCCCTACAGTTACTTTCAGTATTCCGTCCTCCCACCTGATTCGTGTATCCAAGTTCCCTGAATTTTGAATGTTCATGAACCTCTGTTCCATGTTATCGGCTTCGTTTGAAAGAGACGAAAAATCTATTCCGTCTCTGGGAGAAGTTGAGGTCGACCCCTTCTTCGTACGCATGAGTAAACTCACATATCCAAAAATGAGAAGTGGAATGAGGATGGGTATAAACTGGAATGCCGCCGAATATTCTTCAGTAGCCTTGACTTGATTGATCTTGATTTCAGCGCTGTCGTTTTCAGCTACCGAGAAACGGATGGAATAGCTGTCGAATTCAGCCTCACCACCGTAGAGTCGGCCAATGCATACAAACCCCTCCATCGGAGCATTTTCCTCGATCAGGTCACATTCTCGAAATTCCTCACAAGTGTTGTAGGATGCACCAAATTCGTTGCTGTTGAGTATTTCCAGATTAACCGATTTACCTTCCTCAACATAGACATTGTAGTAGTTGAAGAATGGATTGTACATCTCCAGTTCATAGGTTCCGGGCGCTTGTTCGTCGAAAACCAGTTCTCCTTGATAGTCCGTGGAAGGCGACCCAATATCAAAGAGGAAGACACTAAACATAAGCAGAATCACGACAGGGATTCCAAACTTGACAAATTTATTCACACTTTTTGCTCTTGACATCCCATTATAAATATTGAGCAGGTAACGTTCGAATTTGTTTTGTAAATATACTTCTCGAAGTTGGAATAAACACGCTCTTTAGAGTGCTTTACCATGGTATTTGCAGATAGTTTCCCGGTAAGAGCACTCACAGTTGACTCTTCTATAGTTTCACGCTTCGAAACGTTGCCATTCTGAATTGGAATCTTCATTTCGATACCATGAGGTTTCTTGAACGTCTGTATACCATTCG
>JABJFI010000052.1 GCA_018662825.1 Methanobacteriota archaeon
ATCTTCGAGTTCATCATCGGATTCTTCTTCCTCTTCATCATCGGATTCTTCTTCCTCTCCATCATCGGATTCTTCATCATCAGAGTCTTCTTCCTCTTCATCATCGGATTCTTCCTCTTCATCGCCAGATTCTTCTTCCTCTTCATCATCGGATTCTTCATCATCAGATCCTTCTTCCTCTTCATCATCGGATTCTTCATCATCGGATTCTTCCTCTTCATCGCCAGATTCTTCATCAGATTCTTCGCCCTCATCTTCTGATTCCTCAACTTCGGAATCCTTGCTAGAAATATCTTTACTGTCTTCAAAGTATTTTTCTCCGGTAATTGTTTCATGCAGTTCAGCAAGGTCAATTTGTCCGTCACCATCTTCATCGATCGTTTCGATTAAGCGTTCAACTTGAGAAGGTGGCAGGTCTGCTAGGTTTAGGCTGAGGAGACCAGATTTCAGTTCTGATGAATCGATTCTACCGTCTCCATCTTTATCGAATTTTGTGAAAAGAATAGGGATGGTAATGCCAGTTTCAGAAAGCCATTTTCGCAATACATCGACGACATCATCGGCTACAAATATAGTCCCACAATGAGTACATTTTGTCGAATCTAATGGCACTAGACCTTTACACGCACCACATTCTCCCAAGGCATCATCCGAAACCCCAGAAAAAGAGATACTACATTCTGGGCAGCTTTCGGAATTTAGGGGGACAATGGCTCTACAGGCGCCACATTCAGCCATTGCTATTTCTTCATTCGTCTCGTCGGACATATCCACACCTGCTCTTCCCACTACATCGTCGGATATAATGATTCATAGACTTTGAATGATGAACCCCCAATACGAGCATAGATGCGAGCGGGGGGTGAGACAATGGAAAAAGGCCGAATCTACACTACAGAATTTGTCAGTGACGACGAAACTTTGGCCTGGGTTGACCGTGAGAGTCAGTCTTCCGAGGAACACATTCTTTTGTTTTCGAGATTGCCTCATCGTCGTTTACTAGAGCATCTTGACATCAATGCAGTTGAAGCATATTGGCTAACAGAAAGAGTTACTGAAGGGGCAATTCAACCAGATATGGATGAAATATATTCGCGCATCCTCGAACATCTTTCACATCATAGAGGGGTTGTCATTCTAGAAGGACTGGAATGGCTCGTTACTAAAAATGGTGAAGACGCCGTTCTTTCATTCATTCGTAATTTACGCGAAGTGGTGCATCGCACCTCCTGGACTATCATCATCCCAATACGTATTTTGGCCTTCGAACCCCTCTGGCTCGCACGTCTTCGGCGTGAGGCGCCTTCCATTGAACTTCCATCCCCCAACGCAGAGGTCGACTCAACTGTATATTCTGAATCTGAAGCAATCAGTGAGTTGGATGGTGATGTTGACTTGGCTGCAATGGATATATTGGACGACGGCTCTCCACGCCTTATCATGCTGACACGCTTACCCTCTGCTGGTTTTACTGAAACCCTTCTTAGAAAGAGAATATTACAATGGAGGCGTATGGGGTTAGATGTATCAGAAGTTGAACCAGCGCTAAACCTTGCATCTGATGATGCATATGCTTTGTATTCAAAAGTCGAGGAAAAAGTCCGTCGGGCTGTAGATTTAGAACAACACCTTGAACTCCATACAGAAGATTTTACCGCATCTGAAGAGGCTACGGCCCGATTTAGAATCCGTCAATTAACTGGACTAGACCAACTTGAAGAGAAATTCTTTGGAAACTAACGAGGTAGACGACCCACTTCTGCTTCAACTCGTGCAAGCCACTTACTCTCGAGAAGTTCATTGGCGACCTTGATGATATCTGAACTAGTGCTACGGTCCCCATCAAGAGGTTCGACAACAGAACGTATTCTCTGTTTCATGGCAACAATGAAATCTGATGGTTCAACGTCATTGAATTCTAATGCCTGGCATGCAACAATAAACTCACATGCAAGTACTTCGGATAGTCGGTTAGTAGCTTGAAGAACGTTCCAACAAGCAGTAGCACCCATACTCACATGATCCTCTTGGCCTGCCGAGGTCGAAGTAGAAAATATAGAGCGTGGCGCTGCATGGCCGTGAAGTTCTGCCAAAGATGCCCCTGCAACATACTGAACAATCATCAACCCAGATTCGAGCCCAGAGTCTCTTGCTAAGAATGCAGGTAGGCCACTTCGCGCAGGATCCAACATCTGGTCGATTCGACGTTCTGAAATCGAGCCGAGTTCGAACATTGCTGCAGCCATAGAATCAGCAGTCAAAGCTAATACTTCTCCATGGAAATTACCTTGAGAAATCACTTCATGTGGCCCAGGATTGGATATATCGGGGAATATGAGTGGGTTATCAGTTGCGCTGTTGAGTTCTACATCCAGAGTACTCTGTAATGCCATGAGACGCTCGTACACTGCTCCATGAACTTGTGGTGCGCAGCGGAAGGAATATGCATCTTGGACTTGTTCACAACCCTCGTGAGATGCTACTATCGGTGAATCCTTCAAGATTCTACGAATTCTTTGCGAGATAAGCAATTGGCCAGGATGTGGTCTTGCTTGGTGGACCCGTATATCAGATGGCTTTACACTCGCTTTACGCGCTTCAATTGAAGTACACAGAGCCAGGTCAGCATAGACTAGTAAATCAGCAAGTCGTTGCTCCGCCATAACCAAAAAACTACACATTTGACTTGTGCCATTGATTAATGATAATCCATCTTTAGCCCTCAATTCAAGCGGGATAAGTCCATGCTTTTTGAGATGAATATGTGTTGGTTCAACACCTCCATCACTGGAGAGTACTTCTCCTTCGCCAATTAGACTCAAGGCCATGTGCGACAGAGGTGCTAAATCGCCACTTGCGCCTAAACTACCAATTCGAGGTATTGCAGGGACAATATCAAAATTGAGAAAATCAACCAACTGTTGTAAAACATCTGGATGCACACCTGAATTGCCTTTAGCGAGTGAATTAATTCTCACAGTCATCATCGCTCTCACCGATTCCTTCGACATCAAATCGCCGATGGCTGTAGCATGTGAACGAACAAGATTTGTTTGTAATTCGGACAAATCATCAGATGAAATTCTTTGGTGGACAAGTGCGCCAAAACCAGTGTTTATGCCATATACCGTTTCCTCGTTCGATAGAATTCGCTCGACGACAGAACGTGCCGCCTCAATACGAGGAGTAGCGTCTTTGGAAATGGAAACTTGAGCTTTTCCTGTGGCGATTCGCATTACTTCAGCCGCAGTAAGTGTGTGGCCATCAAGTGAAATCATAGTCATTGCTCTCCCTCGTGAAACAAACTTTTGAGTAGGCCTTCATCCATGTGGTGGGGTAAGGTGACTTGTAGTAAAGGCTCGGATTCCATGGCTCTCTGAATTGCAAATTCAGCACCCTTGTTTCGAGCCCAAGCCCTTCTTGCAACTCCATTGTTAACATCCCAATGGAGCATCCGCTGCAATTTTTCTTCGCATTCATCACTACCATCGAGAAGCATCCCAAAGCCGCCATTCATGACTTCTCCCCAGCCAACACCCCCGCCATTGTGAAGGCTGACCCATGTGGCTCCGCGAAAAGCATCACCAACAAAATTCTGAACTGCCATATCAGCTGTGTGCATTGAACCATCTTGAATGTTAGCAGTTTCTCGGTATGGGCTGTCAGTGCCCGATACATCATGATGG
Organism: Methanobacteriota archaeon; assembly: GCA_018662825.1. Lineage (GTDB taxonomy): Archaea > Thermoplasmatota > Poseidoniia > Poseidoniales > Poseidoniaceae > MGIIa-L1. Next base: position 3,687 of record JABJFI010000052.1, read on the forward strand.
TCTCTGCCAAGTACAACTGGGCCGGACAAACGTCCATTCGCTATTGCTGAATTCATTGCAGAAGCAATTTTTCTGCGGCCCTCGTCATCGGCATACAATATTCGCGCTTGACTTCCGACAACCATGTTATTCTCACCTGCACCACGAATCCAATGTATATTATCTACCATCTGTTGCTGGATTTCGACAGGTGAGTCGGCAAGCATATCTTCCAATACTTGGCATGCGATTTCGTCAGTAATCTGGAGGTCCTCGGGTTTTCCAGAACAGCAAACCCAGCGATATGGTCCAAAGCCATAATCAAAGCACATTGGACCCATGATATCCTCGACATAACTCGGGTATCTGAAACTTCCATCTTCATTCAACACGTCAGCACCTGCACGACTAGCCTCGAGTAAAAACGCATTTCCATAATCCCAGAAATACATGCCATTGAGAGTCATATTATGAATCGCATTTGCATGACGGCGAAGTGTTGAACGCACTTCATCAGCGAATCTCTCGGGTTCATCTGAAAGCATCGACGTTGCATCATCATATGAGTGCCCTACTGGAAAATACCCGCCTTGAAAGGGATTATGCAAACTAGTTTGGTCACTGCCAAGGTCAACCGACACACCACGTTCAACCAATCGCTCCCAAAGGTCGACAATGTTTCCAATATATCCAATAGAAATTGGTGATTTCTGTTCAGCATTACTGACCATCAAATCAATTGCTTCATCAATATCCTCTGTAACCGTGGATAACCATCCTTGGCGATGGCGTTTATGTGCTGCATGTGGATTTGATTCAGCAACAATACAGGTGGCTCCAGCAATAACTGCGGCTTTAGCTTGGGCCCCAGACATCCCTCCTAATCCAGATGTGACAAAAGTAACACCTTCTAAACCATCACTTCCCTTCAAACCTAGATGGGCGCGTGCAGCATTCAGTAGCGTAATAGTTGTTCCATGGACAATTCCTTGTGGGCCTATATACATGTAAGACCCGGCAGTCATTTGGCCATATTGGGTAACGCCAAGAGCATTCATCCGCTCATAGTTCTCCTGGGAAGATGCATTAGGAATAACCATTCCATTTGTGATTATGACTCTAGGTGCATCAGATGTTGAAGGAAAGAGTCCGAGAGGATGGCCCGAGTAAATGACGAGAGTTTGGGTTTCAGTCATTTGGGATAGGTATTTCATCACGAGGCGATATTGAGCCCAATTTTGGAAAACAGAACCGTTACCGCCATACGTGATTAATTCGTGTGGGAATTGAGCTACTGCAGGATCCAGATTATTTTGAATCATCAGCATTATCGACGCTGCTTGGCGGCATTTTGCTGGATAGGAATCGATTGGATGTGCACGCATTTGATAACTTGTTGGTCGATATCGCCACATGATGATTCGGCCAAATGTGTTTAACTCATCCAAAAATTCACCAGCGAGTTGAATATGTTGCTCTTTTGGGAAATATCTCAATGCATTTCTTAGGGCTAATTGTTTTTCTTTGGGGCTAAGAATCTGACGACGCGGAGGCGCATGGTCTACTGAATCATCCCACTCAGGCATAGAGGGTATGTTTTCGGGAATGCCTTCACCAAGACTTATGCGTAGTGCAGATGATTCGCCCCCCATGACCGTTCCTTGTAGGTGATGCCCTTGAGCATTCTCATCGAAACCTCAGAACACTGATTAAATTCTATGCGCTCGAATCGCGGAGAGTAGGCTTCCAAAGCGTGAATATGAATCCGGACACTATCATGAGTAAAGCAAAGATTTGGAAGCCATGCTGAAGTGAAAATATTTGGTTTTCAAGAAGGTATCCTGCACAGGCGCTGGAAAGTGAAAATGCAAGCGACATGATGAGCATGTCAATGGAAAACACCCTCCCGCGAATTTCATCTTCGACCCACATTTGAGTTAGGATGGTAGATAAGACCCAATTTGCGCCACTTGCTGAGTGTGCTAGAATGACCAAAAACACAGTGAGCCACACGCTTATTCCCAATGTGTAGCCGACAAAGAAGTAGAAAACCCCCGAGATCATTACAAGAATGCCAATTAGTAGGGGCCATTTTTCCTGATTGGTTAAGAATTTACGGGCAAGTATGGGTCCAGTACCTGTGCCAATCCCTCTTGCGAAAAAGAATAATCCAAACCCAAGTGCGACACCAAATCCGTCGATATCTGAACCCGCAACCACAAGAAACACCCCTGCTAGTCCGCCACCAGCAATATTCCAAGATGCCTTCGCAAACACTATTCGAAGTAATCTAGCCTCCTTGGCTACTCTCCTCCATCCATTTCTGATATTGGTAAAGGCAGTGCTGAATAGCGGGCCAGAGAGTTCTTCATCAAATGATTGAGGTATGGTCAAAGGAACTAGGAGTATTGCCCCAAGAAGGAAGGTGAAGGCGTCGATAATGAATGCAGTATCGGTTCCATGATACTCAACGACAATGCCTCCAAGCATTGCACCGATACAAAGAGCCGTAGACCAAGAGGCAGCATCGAGAGCATTTGCAGTTGCCAGATTTTCTTTGGAGACAATATTTGGTAAAGCGGCACGTTCAGCAGTCACATAAGCCCCATGAAGTAGCATCATAACCCCAGATAAACCAAGCATCCAAGGTATGTCTTCTGGACCATCAACGGCTAAGAACCCTAAAGCCAAAAATATCTGAAATATATTAGACCAAATCATGATATATTTACGATTAAATCGGTCAGCGAGCAAACCACTTATCGGTTGCAACAAAGCAAAACAAAGCATTCGAATGGTAAATAATATTCCGAGTAAGAACTCCGAATCTGTATATTTGAAAATAAGTAAGAAGAGTGCTATGGTGTTGAACCACTCCCCTAACATCGAGATAACAGATGCCAACCACAATCTGCGGAATTTAGAATTCTTAGATATGAGTTCCCAATAACCAATTTTTGTCATTCCACTTCACCTCCTCTCGCAAGGGAATTTGCGGGGTTTCTGCCTGTAAGCCATCCCTAATTATCCCACCATGTTGTCCTGTGAAGGGAGGTACTCAAGGGTTGTTGTATTCAATTAGGAAACATGGCCAATTCCAACATTACTTTTAGTTTTCATAAATGAATATATTCTCATCCCAAGTACGCGTGCCGTATCTGCTGCTAAACTCGAACATGCACCGATACAAACAATCGTCCCAACTCCTGCCCGAGCAGCCTTTGCTACTATGTCCCATCCACAACGCCCTGAGAGAAGTAAAGCTTCTTCGGAAAAATTTGAGTTCGAGTTGAGACCTTTTCCGATTGTTTTGTCGGTTGCATTATGCCGTCCAATATCTTCAGATATATGCCGCAAACCAAGTTTTGGATTCCACATTGCGGCCGCATGCATACCACCAGTTTCTGCGAATCCATGCTGAAGTTCCCTCATTGATTCCAATGCATGGTAGTAATCCTCGTGGCGTGCAACTTGATGCTCGTTTTCAAACAAGGGTAAATTGCCAATCAATTCTTCTAATCCATCGGCATTACAAGCGCCACAAGAGGATGAGACTATTCCACGATTAATGTGCAGAGGGATGAGTTTTTGTTCGATGTATAAGAATATAGAACCAGATATATTTTGCTCACATCTAATTTCAGCATTTGGAAAACTGCCATATCCTTCGCTCAATGCGTGCCCGATGAATAGTTCAGACAAATCAGTAGGTGTCGACAGTAAACTTGCAATTTTCTTGTCATCTGAATATAAATGTATTAGAGTCTCACTGGCCAAATAATCATTCGAAACATTGTATTGGCCCTCTGCGTATCGATGAATCCCAATACGACGGCTTCGCTCCATGTTATGCGATATAGGGTCAACTTGAAGTTTCTTCGGAGTCTTTTGGTCTTTCGATATCGAAAAATTCGAATTGCAAATCAACTAATTCAGCGCTTGTATTTGCTTGTGCATATGCTTCAAGAGGCTCCTTATTTAACTCAAAAAACCGTTCCCCCCACCTGAATGCTCCGAGTACTTCTCTGGCTTGCCCCTCTTCGCCAATGAGGTATAGGACAGTGGCTAGTGCCTCTGCAGTCGTTAATCGCCCCGGCTTACCCCAGTTAACTGGGTTGGCGGCCAGCAGAAGTGGTAACATGCGCGGTTTCAAACGCGTTTTCCTCATAACTTGGCGTACACTTTCCTCAATGTGCGCCCAACTACAATCCAATCCGACCAATGAACCGCCATTCAACAATAAATCATGGTCTTCAGGGCCGAAAACTTTCCCGCATAATGGTTCAAGGATAATTCCACGCTTGGGCACAGTATTGAGGCGCTTGTGAAGTCGTATATCTCCCCGTTTTGCTGAAAGAACGGCAGTATTCTTTTTGGGGTCGTCTTGTGCTAACCAAATAGCGTGAACAGAAATTCCACTCATTGAATCACCGAAGATCTTCAAGATAATCGCCAAGTGTCATACCGCGTGATGAGCCCCCATCTAATCTTCGAGTTTCAGAAGGAGTTGAAACTTCAAACAGGGTGATTGAAAGAACTCTTTCAAACTTCTTTAGAACTGAATCAGTTGGTCGTTTACCATTTTCGGTAGATTTGATGATATTTACTGTTTCAGCCATTCGCTTGCCTAATGTCGCTTGATTCCAACCTTTTGCTTTTCGAGCAGTTGAAATACGCGTTGCGTAATCTCCAGCAAGTTCCTTTTCCGCTTTGAGCATGATATCCTTGCCCTTTTTTCCCTTTGCGGAATAAGTAGGGCGCGAGGTCATACCTTGCGCTCGAGCGAGGCCAGGAGCAGTCTCCTTCGGGCCAAGATTCATTTTGTCGGAACACCGGGCGCAAGCAGCAACTTCTGCCTTTCCCATTTTGACATGGCGAACACTGACTTTCATCGCACCACATAGTTCGCAGTCTGCCATGTCACCCAGTCCCAATTACTGCTTGTGGTGACTGTCTTTGAAGGCTTCGGAACGAATGACTGCGATTTCTAAGAGCGACGACTTAACAAACTGTAGCCTCGACGAGTGTTTGAGTGCAATGAGTTCCGAGGTTGAAAATAACAACACCCCTCTATCATCTCCATCGGAAGATGAGTTGATTAAATTGGAAGAAGATTATCAAAAACTTCTAGCAGATTCTCAGAGCCTAATAAACGAACGTTCGTATCTTGAAACTGAGATTCGTGCGTTGAAAAAGAGGGCTACGCGTCTTGATGATGAAGTGCGTTTGCTTAAAACTCCACCACTGATTATTGGCCATTTACAGGATATTCTTGATGAGAGGACAGCTATTGTTCGCTCCTCCAATGGAACCGTGTTCCAAGTATCTCTCAACCAACGCTTAGAACCTGAAAGATTGAAACCCGGAACTCGTGTGGCACTAAATCAGGATACTTTGGCAGTGATTGAAGTCTTGCACGAGGCATGGGACCCAATGGTGAGCGGTGCCGAAATGGTTGAAAAGCCGGATATAACCTATGATTCAGTCGCTGGACTTGATGAACAGATAACATCTGTTAGAGAAGCCATTGAATTGCCACTCCTAGAACCTGAATTGTTTTCGAAAGTAGGAATCACACCTCCCAAAGGAATATTGCTTGTTGGCCCACCTGGTTGTGGAAAAACCCTCCTTGCCAAGGCAGTCGCTAATCAAACAGATGCCACATTCATTCGACTGGTTGGAAGTGAATTGGCCCAGAAATACATCGGTGAAGGTGGAAGAATGGTCCGAGAATTATTTTCCTTGGCTAAAGAAAAATCACCAGCGATAATTTTCTTAGATGAAATCGATGCAATCGGTGCAAAAAGATTGGATGGTTCAACAAGCGGTGACCGTGAAGTTCAGCGAACCCTAATGCAATTACTCGCAGAACTCGATGGCTTCGATTCTCTTGAAGATGTGAAAATTATCGCCGCAACAAATCGCCCAGATATTCTTGATGATGCATTGTTACGCCCTGGGCGTTTTGACCGTATTGTTACAATACCGTTGCCTGATGAAACAGGTCGTAAGGCAATATTGTCTCTTCACATATCCAACATGTCTACTTCGAGAATCAACCTCAAGACTATTGTTGAGAAAACTGAGGGTTACTCCGGTGCTGAACTCAAAGCCACATGTGTCGAGGCTGGAATGATTGCGATCCGTGATAAGCGTGATAAAATATCGCAGAAAGACCTAATCCAAGCAATTGATAGGATTCAAACAAAGAAATCCAACAGTGGTTCGAAATCTTCTCCAGATGCTCTATACGGGTGATTTTCTTCTGCATCTTCGTTAACATTCAAAGTCCGTCTCCACCGCCTATGTTTATGGAAGCAATTGTTGAATGTGTGCCAAATATTTCCGAAGGGCGAGATTCCGACAAAATTGAACGCATAATTGAAGTCGTTAGAAGTGTCGATAAGTGTGCCGTACTTGGAGTTGAGCCCGATGTTGATTATAATCGAACAGTCATAACTATTGCAGGAGCGCCAGAGGCAGTCAAGCAGGCTGCATTTTTGCTAATTTGCAAGGCGACTGAAGAGATAGACATGGCACTGCATGAAGGTGAACATCCGCGTCTTGGTGCAGTAGATGTGTGTCCATTTATCCCATTGAAAGGAGTGACAATGGAAGAATGTGTCGACTTAGCTCAATCTTTGGCTAAGCAAGTTGGTGCTGAATGTAAGGTTCCTACATTTTTGTATGGTGCTGCGGCAATGAATGAAGAAAAGAATTTACTTTCAACAATTAGAAAAGGTCAATATGAGGGGTTAGAAGCGCGATTAAGTGGTGGCGAAACCCCCCATTCTGATGCTACGAGATTTCCTGATTTCGGCCCAGCAGAGTGGAATGATAATGCAAAACGTTCAGGTGGAATTACCATTGGAGCGCGTGGAATCTTAGTTGCATACAACGTCAATATCGATGAACCTGATGCGATAATTGCCAAAAAGATTGGTTCATTGGTCCGCTCATCTGGACGCTTAGTCAAGAAAAGTGATGGCCGAAGAATGCGTATCAATGGTCTCTTAACTATGGTACAAGGGATGGGGGTGCCTCTTGAAGCACATGGAATCAGTCAAGTTTCTATGAATTTGCGTGATGTTGTACAATGTCCAATGCATGTTGCTTATGAAGCCTGTAAAAGTATTGCTGCTGACCATGGGATCAATGCACCTAGTAGTGAACTTGTTGGTTTAGTACCGCTAGAAGCAATGCTCGAATCTGGTCGTTGGTATGCAGATGAAGGAGTCAGCGACGAAAACATTCTCGTTGATGCGGCAATAGAGGGATTGGGCCTAAGTAATCTAGACGTGTTTGAACCCGATTCAAGAATTATTGAATGGGCACTCAATAAGGCGGTGAGTCAATGAAGTGGATGGACATGACTCTCGGTGATTTCCAGGACGCTTTATCCTCTTCAGACCCAACACCAGGTGGTGGAACTGCTGCTGCGGTTGCATTAGGGCAAGCTGCTGCATTGACGCGCATGGTGGCTCAATTGACCTTGGGGAAGGAAAAATGGGTGGATGGATGGACGGATGCTGAAAAGGCCAATTCGATTGTCGACACAATATATCATCGAGCAGGAGAATTGGCTCAACTTGATAGTGATGCATTTGATGAAGTAATGTCTTCGTTTCGAATGCCAAAAAGTACAGATGAAGAAACCAATAACCGACGCAATGCAATACGCAATGCGACGTTAACTGCTTCTGAAGTACCGTTTGAAACAGTGACTCTAGGGATGGAACTCCTAAATTGTCAAGAGGCTTTGGCGCAAAGAGGTAATGGAAATGCAGTTTCTGATGTAGGAGTAGCCGCATTATTGACGAGTGCTGCAATCAAAGGTGCACTCTTTAATGTCGAAATCAATCTTCAATCACTTCCTGAAGAAATGGGTGAGGAAATGCGTCAAAAAATACCTGAGATGCGAAAATTATGCAGCGAGGTTTCTCGTAAAATTATGCATGCTGTCCATGGGCGAATGGCCTGAGGTTCAACGAACTTCAGAACCTGTTGAAATCGAGCCATCTATTGTGACAAGGCGTACATTCCCTTCGCCATCATCAGCAGCGAGCATCATTCCCTCAGAAGTAACGCCACGCAATGCTCGAGGTTTTAAATTTGCAACAAAGACGACACTTTTGCCCACCATTTCTTCGGCGGAATAGTATTCCTTTAGGCCAGCACAAATAGTCCTACCATCCCCACTTCCATCATCAATTGAAACGACAAATAAGCGGTCGGCGTTAGGGTGGTCATCGACAGATTGGATTTTTCCAACCCGTAAATCTACTTCCATAAATGTCTCAAAGTTGAGATATGTTGTTCCTTCTGGTGCATCGGTCATTTCTTTATCCTCCTTGGATTTATTATTCTTTTTTCCACCTTTTACCGTGTGGCCCGGCTGTTCTGCAGATTCGGTAGTATCTGCTAGTGACTGTTCTGATGCGATAATTTCATCTAGATCAAGTCGTTTGAATAGTGGTTCGGGTTTTGCATCATTCCAAGTCATTGGAACATCCCAATCAATTGCTGAATCCCAATGAATTTGCGACACATCCCCTGATTGCCCGAGTGAGGTCCACAATTTTGCTGAACTAAAGGGCAAAAAGGGCTGCATGGTTATGGCCAAAAATCGCGCAATACGCCAGCCAAAAGACAAACTTGTGAGTGCTTCAACACGTTCTGAATTATAATTTGGATTGGACCCATCATCCGTGTCGGAAAGATATTTCCATGGTGTGGCAGATTGAAGTAATTGGTTGCCAACTTGTGCAGCATTCATAGCATATCTTAGTGCTTCTTTGTATCTATGGCGTGAGAGAGATTCTGTAATTGATGCGTGAATTGCTTCGAGCTTCTGTTGAGTCGCCATTGTATTTTTACGCTCATCATAGTTACTAAATGGACCTGATGTTGAAGCAGGCAATCGAGCGCCTAAAGTGAGTACTCGATGGACGAAATTGCCATAAGCAGCAATCAGTTCACTGTTTATTTTTTCAACGAAATCAGGCCAATTGAAATCAGTATCATGATTTTCAGGCATATTGATTCCGAGGTAGTATCGCAGGGTATCAGGGTCGAATCTTTCCAAAAATGAGGGGAGCCACACCGCATGCTTTCTTGATTTTGAAAATTGGCCACCGGAAAGCATGAGATATTCCATTGCTGGGACGTTTGTTTCAAGCGAATAATCTCCCGGTCCTGGAAGAGCAACAGAATCTGTAATAGTCTTGCCTTTTTCAGCATGATTTAATCCCATAATTAATGCAGGCCATATTACGGTGTGGAAGGGAATGTTGTCTTTGCCCAAGAAATATAAATGCCGTGGTTTTGTACCATCTTCGGATACGCACCACCATTTTTTCCAAGCATCTACTCCATTGCTGTGGCCGTTAGGGGCAGCGTAATCTTCGGCCCATATACGCGCACATGTCGAATAACCCTGAACTGCTTCAAACCAAACATAGACGCATTTACCATCCCATTCGGAACCATCCATGGGTAAAGGAATGCCCCAAGAGAGGTCACGAGTAACCGCGCGCGGCCTCAGACCCATATCCAACCATTGTTTGGTCATTGCACGTACATTGGCCTTCCAACGACTTTGTTGAGATTCAGCATGCTGTTCAAGTACACTTTGAAAAGCATCGAGTCGATAAAAAAGGTGGTCAGTATCACGAATTTCTATCGGCGAATCTGGATTCATTTTCGATACTGGATTCTTGAGCTCAGCAGCCTCGTATGTGGCGCCACAAGAATCACATTGGTCTCCCCTCGCCCCTTCTGCACTGCAAGAGGGACAAGTTCCTTCGACATATCTGTCCGGCAAAAATCGCCCACCACCATCTGGGTGAATCTCGTAATATTGCTCCATTGTTTTTGTTTCAAACAAACCTGCATCAAGCAACTTGAGAAAGTTTTCTTGGACCATTGCTTTATGCCGAGGATCAGATGTCCGATTGAAGAGAGAACCACCATATTCGATACCTCTGGAATCGACATTTGGCTCCCAGGAGCAACCAAGGTCGAGAAGTGCTTGAGAATTTAATGCATGATATTCATCAACAACTTCCTGTGGACTGATGCCTTTTTGTTCTGCGGTTACAGTGATTGGCGTACCGTGTTCATCAGAACCTGAAACCATGAGCACTTTATTGCCACAAGCGCGTTCAAATCGTGCTTGGATGTCGGGTGGGAGGTAGCAACCAGCAACATGCCCTAGATGAAGGGGGCCATTTGCATATGGCCATGCAACACAAATCAAGACGTGTTCATCAGACAATGGGCCCCCTCAATTTGACGGAAAAGCACTTGCTTCTTGACTTTCACCCCTATTCAGATGCCCCATCAGCAATTTTCGCTTCAAACAGCCTCAAGGGTCATTTTCAATAACCCCTTCCTTGTCCTAAAGACAGGCCACCCGCTAGGAGTCTCAGAAGTCACATGGCAATGACCACACTAATTCTTTATGCATCACTCGCACTCGGAGTTTCTTTTCTTTGCTCCATTCTTGAAGCAGTTGTTCTTTCAATACCACATACATACATCGCTGTATTGGAAAAAGATGGTGACAAAAATGGAATTCTTTGGGCTAATCTAAAGGAAGATGATGCGGTCAAACCGCTGACCGCGATATTGACTCTCAATACCATAGCCCATACCATGGGTGCAGCGGGTGTAGGTTCCGAAGTTCAATCGATTTGGGGTGAAGGGGCTTTGACTGTGGCATCGATAATTTTGACCATTGCTGTGCTATTTTTATCTGAAATAGTACCAAAGACTCTTGGCACTGCATATTGGAAGCAATTGGCTCCAATTACCGGTAAAGTGCTAAATTTCTTGATTAAGTTCTTGGTCTTGCTCATTATACCGATTCAAGCTCTTAAGGCAATATTGCCAAAGGGCGACTATGCATTGGTTACACGAGATGATGTTGCCGCTCTTGCAGACCTTGGTGGAGAAGAGGGTATAATTGAGGAAGATGAGCAAGAAGTCATTCAAAACCTGCTTAAATTGAGAGAAATCAAGGTTGTTGACATAATGACTCCAAGAGTAGTTATGACCTCATTCCTCGCATCAAGTACCCTCCAAGAAGTATTGGATGAACATAAAATCATTCGCGTATCACGGATTCCTGTCTACGATGAAACAATAGATGACTCGACTGGCATTGTCATTCGTTCTGAAATTTTAATGGCTGCGAGCCGGGATGAATGGGAACTGACAATGAATGACTTCAAGAAGCCCGTGATATCATTACCAGCAACTGCAAATGTTGACGAAGTTTTGGAATTGTTCCTTGAGAAAAGACAACAATTTGCCCTTGTAAGGGACGAATTTGGAGGGACTGCTGGTATCGTAACCATGGAAGATGTTCTTGAGACTCTTCTTGGCGAAGAAATTGTCGATGAATTGGATGAAGTTGACGATATGCGAGAACTTGCTCGCGAACAAGCCGATTTACCTGAGCAAGAGTGAATCAAAAGTTTCGAGCCATTGAATGAGTAGTTTTTCACGTTCACTATTGGTTTTCGCACCCGAATGAGGCAAACTTTCAATCAAGTGGTGTGTTAACTGAATTTCACCCGAGAAGGATGATACTGCGGCATCATAGTGCTCACGACCCAGGCGAGAATCTGTCTTCGCCTGCAGACAGAGTGTTGGAGCCAATGGTACACCCCATTCAGGAACATCAAACTGAGCCAAACGATTATCTTGGGCATGAGGAGGGAGCATTGAACGAATGTCTCGAAAAACACGACTCAAATGGAATGGACGTATTGCAGACGGTATCTTGAGTTGGTTGGAAATCTCTTCAAATATTTTCGAATATAGCATCAGAGGCGATTCTAAAATCAACCCACTCAAAGGAATATTGTAAGGGATGTTATTGCTGTGCGATGAAAGTCGAGTGCAAATATATCCACCCATGCTATGGCCATAAAAAAAGAAATGAGATACTTTTTTTGTCTCTATGATATTGTCGAGATTTTTTATGTGATATTTCATATGTTTAGATGCTGTAAGCGCAGTCCATCGGGGAATTGGTGAAGACTGGCCATGTCCCGGCAATTCACATATCGCTACGTGCCACCCTTTCTCAGCAAACCACTGGGCTCGGTCAAATACAGAGGCAGAGGAACTTCTCCATCCATGTATGAACACAATGAGAGGAGCTGTATTTTTTTGCTGAAAGGTTTGAATGTGTGTCGTTACTGATTGAAATTTCAGGTGGTGAGAATCCCATTCTAATGATTCGAATGACGGTTTTGGCGTACCTGGAGATATGAAAAGTGCACTAACAATGTATTCGAGATAGGTATTCCATATACAATAAATTGTTAGAATTATCCAAACTACTGGCGATTTGATGATTGGTTGCACCATTATTGCGTAGGTGCAAATTGTGGTTGCAATGAGCCAAAATGCAGTACGCAACCACTTTGATTTCATCAAATCCATAGATTCACCAAGTGAGATATTTACTCGGATTTCTTAGAACCAGATTTCTTAGCACCGGGTTTTTTGGCACTCTTCTTTTTATCTTCTTTATCGCCATCTGACTCAACATCAACTTTTTCTTCGGATTTGGAGTCATTTTCAGTTGATTCGGCTAATACTTTAGCAGCCTTCTTTGCAAGTTTCTCCTCTTGGCGCTTATTGTATCGGTCCCCATATGATGACATACTTTCGAGTTTGCCGATAAACCCTGTTGAAACTTCCCCTTCGACTGGGACGTGCTTTACGAGGAATGCTCCAAACATGGAGTCGTAAAGGCCCTGATCTAATTCGCTTCCACTCTTCATAGATGCATTGACAAAGTATAGTACAAGGAATATTAGGCCCAAGATGGACCAAGTGGATGCCCAAATTTGAGCGCTGCCTTTTTCAGTAAACATTGAGCCTGCGAATATCATCAAAAAGACGATTCCAGTAAGGGCAAGAATACCTGTTGAATTGACCAAGAGAGCGTGTAAGAAGTTCGGTTTCGCCCCATCGGATTTGACATTCTTAGTTCTAGAAATGAAATTTCCAAGTGTCCTACCAGACATAATTGGTATGACTATCAAGTTGAATATCAATGCTGCAAGAGCAACAAGAGCAAAAATAGTCGTTCCTGCATCGAGAATAGCAACCGCAAACAGGAAACCAAATATTGGACCTAGATTAACAACGAAGTTGACAAACCACGAAATACGGCGAGAATTTGGTGAAGCAATTTCCAAATTTGCAGGAAGGCCTTGTGGTTTAGCCCTTACTCTCTTTGCTTTTACCGCATTGACTGGTTTTGCAACAATTGCAGCCGGAGTTTCGATAACTTGAGGGGTTGGTTTTGCGATAGCCTTGGCAACTGGTTTTGCGATAGCCTTGGCAACTGGTTTTGCGATAGCCTTGGCAACTGGTTTTTTCTCAGTATTTTTGGCCCCTGTATCGCTTGCTTTATCGAGTAATCCCATTCTAACCACGTTCCTTCAAATATTTTCAATCATCACTATCGCTCGATTGATAAAGTGATGCAATGGACTTGTATATTTCGAAATCCGATGATTGACTGAACTCAGTAACTGATTCAGAACTCATGTTTCCGAGTTGCTCATCTACAATCGATACAAATGCTACACGCATATTGTGTTCTGCATTGGCAGGATCTGTTCCAACGTCCTGATAAATTCCAAACTCTTCACTTGCCATGAATGTTGATACTATCTCATCAGGTAGTTTTGAATCAAGTAAATTATCAACTATACTTACAAAGGATACAAAGAGTTCATCGTCACTTGTTAGGTCGGATTCCTCAGCCTCTTCTGCTAGTGTAGGCTCTGATGCAGTTTCCATCATTGCCTTGATTGATTTACGTTCAGCCATCAAGCCTTCAAGCACAGGACGGATTTGAGAAAGAAGTTCATTATCGCCTGAAGTTTTAGCCGCTTGATACTCAGGTTTGAGTGCGCGGAGTTCATTCTCAATAGCAGTTAGTTGAGATTGCAAATCCCCTGAGTCTTCATCATCGAGTAATTCAACGACTGGCGCATCACGAATTTCAGACACCTTGGAATCATGCTCCTTCTTGCGCAAAACAATGATTTCTCGGTCGAGGGAATGTCCAAAACGATCGGAGTATCTATCCAATAGCGAACCTGTTTCTTTCTTGGATAAACGGTCGATGTGACCATATATTTGTTGAAGTGGTTTGTTTGAACGCTTTGCCCACATGGCGCCATATTCTTTGCCCTTGTCAGAAGATTCGTCCGCAGGGGCCTTTGCAACATCAGGAAGTGGTAGTGGAGCAGGGGGGTTCTCAACCGCTGGTAGTGTGGGAGCGGGGGCTTCAGGCAGTGGGGCGGGAGCCGCGGGCAATGGAAGCGGGGTCGGGAGTTCACCGGGAGGAGGTAGGGGCATCCCAGGTAGTGGCGGCAGTGGTAAACCCGGCAGAGGGGGGTTTTGAGCATCTTTTTTCTTGCCTTTGCGCAGACCCATATGGTTCACCTCTAAACCGTTGGATGCGGATGGAGTCTTGAACCTTACCTTCACATATACTCAAGATTCAACCAAACCGGGGCCTAGGGGATTTCCTCAAACGACTTTTGCCCAACCTTTCAATATGAGAAATGTTGCACCTGCTTCATGGATTTCAAAACGTTCACCTGATTGCTTATCTATTACCCGTTCACCGAATTGAGATATCGAGTTGTCAACTATCATTTCAACTTCCATCATGTCTTGTGTACTGAGTGCCAATGCCTCATTCAAAGGGGAATACGGGTTTGAACCATCCGGGTCTAATCTATCAAGTGGGAATTCACTCACTCTCATTCCCGTCTTACCATGAAGCGACGTAGGCCAACGTATTTGCCTTCTCACATCGATTGTAACAACTTCATCGGTCTCCCCAGCAGAACCAAGAACAACTGAAGAATCTGTTTTCAACAAATCTAAAAAGAGGCTTTCGTATTTTTCTAGAACACCAAAACTCCCACTACGTAGCCGTTGGGAGCGTGCATCATGGTTAACAACATCAGCTAGATTTTGGATAGACACTTTACCCTTTGTAGAAGTTCGACCTTCTCGTTGAGATTGGCTTAACAGACCCTGATGTAATGCGTTTAAATCAGCCATGTAGCCTTGTTCTTTGCGAGCAATCATGCGCAATTTTTCAATCATATCCCCCATGCCATCGCGAATGCGTCGAGTCCAACCTTCGGATGAAAGGTCATGGTAGCGGGCAAGACCTCCTTTGACATCCACGCCCTCGCCACGAATATAGGACACCATTTCACGTCGCGCCTCAGAATCCAAATGAAATAACGAAGGGTCCCTATAGTGAAGATGGAAACCCCGATGTCCAGAAAACGTTACTTGCAAATACTTCTCATCAAAACCAAATTCTGGTTCAAGAAAATCATTCCATAGAGACCATGCCTGTTCATGAATCACATTAAGCATGCCTGGGAAGTCTTTGTCAGTAACTCCTGGTAAATGGTCCCCATCTAAATCAAAAATTAAGTCTGCACCTCTCCATATTTTGTCTGACATTTTTAGTTCAAATGGGCGGTCCCAATAAGCAGTTGAATAAAAGCAAGAATGCATTGAACGGCCGGTTATGAATTGGCGCACTGAATCCATATCGCTGAATCCCTTGTGACGAATAGGGGGGGCGCCTCCAAATGGAATAAACATCCATTCACGAGTTTTCAATCGGGGGGGTGTCCAAAATTCAGCACTACGATAATAAGTTCCAAATCGGTGTGCAAACCTTGCCCATCCTGCTGCCATAGTCTACCCCATAAGGACGGGGGTGGTGAGGGTTATTGAATTGACGCTGAAATTATTCGGTCATCCAAAAGCGTTCTTCTGCTTCTCCTACAGTAGTGGATGTGTCAGCACCAGTTGCCTCAACATAATGTTCCCAGCACATGTAAAACTTGCCAACGACCATCGCATTTCCAAAAGTCAATCGGATACCACAATTTTCACAACGAGGGCCTATTTCTCCATTTGGCGCCTGTGCAAGCGTGATATGTTCGTGTGGCATAGTATCCCTCTCATTCTACGCAGAAGCATTGAGTCTTTGAACTTGAGGTTTGAAAGTGGTCAAAATTAATCATCCTCCCATTCGGCAGTTGAACACCAATTCAGCAAATCTATGGCAACTTCACAAGATTCTGCGACCTCTATGTTTGAATCATTTAGGAATTCTTCAAGTACAGGCTTTGCAGAAATATTTCCTATAGCTCCTAGTGCCTCTGCAGCCTCGTGACGAACCATGATGTGTTCATCTAAATCACTAAGTCGTTCAATGAGCGCAGGTAGGGCCACATCATTTTGCATTTGACCAAGAACATAAGCCAGTTCGTGCCTAAGCAGAGCACTTGATGCGGAAAAACCTGAACATAATGAAAGGCAAGCTTGATCTGAACCATCATTACGAAGAGAAAATACAGACCTCATACGTTGGAACATCGGAAGTGATTCATCGCAAAGCGAAGCGGACCAAGATACAATAGAACCTTTCTTATCAGCCGGTGCTGGGTCAACAGAACCAAATTGACTCACATTAGGTATGCGCCGATCATTAGTCATATTTCTCACTCATTAGACCCAATAAACGACATAGTATTTGTGTCAAACTCTGATTGAATAATACCGATGTCTTGACCTTCTCGTATAAATCGTCGCACAGATGCACGCCCTTCATCTGCATAGTCAATTGTTCGTTCATTTACATACATCCCTACAAATTTACGGTTAGTGTCATCATCAATTCCTCTTCCCCATTTTTTTGCAAATTCAAGAGCATCATCGGGAGAATTGAGGGCAAATTCAATACTCATTTTGGTATATTTCGTAATATCTTCCATAACTTGCAATCCGAGGTCTCTTCGCACTACGTTACCCCCTAACGGCATAGGCCACCCTCCTGTGCGTTCATTCCACCAAACTCCGAGGTCTAGATGGACATCGAGATTATTGTCGACATAAGTCAATTGCCCTTCATGAATGATGAGGCCACTTTGATATGTGCCATCTAATACACGAGGGATGATTTCATCGAAAGGCACTACCGCGATATCACAGTCACCCCAGGCCAAACGCAATCCCAAATATGCACTTGTTTTTAGACCAGGGACGGCAATAGTTGAAGAGCGCAATTCTTCTGTTGATGTACCAGGTAGAGAAACAATCATTGGCCCATATCCTTCACCCATTGAGGCCCCACAATTCATTAACGCGTAGTCGTTTGAGATTTCTGGAAAGGCGTGAATTGAAACTGCCGAAACTTCAAGTTCACAATTCATAGCCCGATGGTTAAGAGTTTCAATATCTTGTAACTCATGAATAAAGTTGTAACCAGGTGTTGGAAAAGCACCAGTCGTCATTGCATGGAACATAAAAGCATCATCAGGGTCGGGAGAATGGCCGATTCGGACAATCTTGTTCCCGTTTTCATCGAGGGGTAATTGGGCCACCATGATGCCCCCACTTGAGGGTCCTTGATGAATCAACCGATGGAAATTAAGGCTATTAGTTTTGAAACCTACACCAAGTTTTCAAGCGGTGTCGTGTAAGAGGGGTTGAGGCAGAGGTCATGAAAAGGGGGTTGCATAATTCCAAAATTTATCTATGCCTACTTATTTTTTTAATCGGTTCACTTCCTTCTGGGTCGGGGCAATATTCTGATATTGCATTCATAGATGGGACTGTTTCCTCCATTGCAAGTGAGTCTCGGACAGTAGACTTGAATGAGAATGAGACATTTATTGCAAGTGGTTACGATGGTTTGGTGGCAATTCACGAAGTAGGAACACTGGGCCTCATCACGCAATTTCCAGTAGCTAGTGATGTTTTAGATGTCCAATTTTCGCCAGATGGGTCTTACCTTGCATACTCCCGTTCTGGTTCCTCATCCGATACAGACACTATCCAAATTTACAATGTGGAAGAAATGCGTTCTACAACTAAGCAATCCGGTTCTAATTCACAGCCAGAAATGATTCAATGGTCTCCAAACGGTCAATACTTGGCTGTTCCTAATGCCAACAATGGAGTCGATATCGTGCAGGTGACAGACATGAATATAGAAACTGTACTAAATGGTGAACACAACACTAGAGTCACGTGCATAGGATATTCTTCACTAGGAAATTATATCCTAACGGGTGATGAATCAGGAAGAGTCGTTATGTGGTCGACAGATGGGGATTTTACCGGCAAAGAATGGACTCTGAATTCAAAAATTGTCGGGTGCGATTTTGATTCAATCGATGAAAAGTTCGTTATTCTAACTGAAAATGGTGGCTTGGGTGTTTATTCTTTTTCAGGCGGACTACTATCAGATGTTTCACTTGATGGTGCATCGGCATTTCATTGGTCTTCAGATAACAGTCAAATTCATGTATCTACTCAAGGTTTAACTCCGCGGATTCTAACTGTAGATTCTTTGACACTTGAGGAGTCTGGTTCAATTTATCTTGGCCATAAATCTCTAGATTTTGACTTCATGGAAAATGATTTTGGAACGCGTGATATGGTATTTGTTGCAACAAATACTGGTCATATTGGCGTATATGGTGTAATGCCACTCCCCGAAGGATATGGTGAAACTGGTTCGGATTTAGATGGGGATGGAGTACCTGATACATTCGACGATGACGATGATGGGGATTCGATTTCTGACCAACGCGATAATTATTGCGGTGATGCTGTTCGAACTTGCAGCGAGACGCCAAACCTAGACACGATTAGAAATGTAGATATTTTCATCAATACAACCCATTTTGTTATTGAAGATACATTCACATTGGATGTTGAAACATCATCGATGCTGAGGAATCTATCTCGCGGTTCAATTATTGCAGATACTCAACTGAGCCAAGATGAAACTGATTTATTTTCACAAGCAATATGCAAAAACATGAATGAAAATCATTACGTGAGTTCATGGCTCAATGTAATCCAACTATCATCCGGACAACTCCAAGATGGTGAAGTTAAATGCAGGGTTGATAAGGGGATGACATTAACTGCAAAAACTGATCAAACATCTCACATCAAGGTGACCTATGCACTCACATTTAACTTGAGCCATACTATGTCTTATCCTTTTGAATTCACATTACAGTCTCAACCTTCGGCTACTGACTCTTCTTTTGCCCAGAAGGCAGAGATGCACCCGATTGATGTTTCTGCGCACAGTACAAAGTCACAAACAATCCATTGGTCGCCTTGGTGGGTTATTGAAGGTGAACTCACATTCACTATCGAGGAGAAAATGGAACCTGAAGCAAGTTTCAGCGAAAAAGTGACAAATCTATTCGTTACATACCCTATACTGTTCATTCCAATTCTAGGACTCCTAGTGGGAGGGGTTCTTCTCATAATCCGTAATCAGAATTCAATTGATATTGATTTCGATGATGAAGTAGAAGAGAGCGTCGAGGATGAAATAGACACAGATTCAGTTCTAATCCAAGATGAACAAGACGAAAGTGAACAAGAAGAAATTGATGATGACAAAGAGAAAACTCCATCATCTCGAAGGAAAGTTCAGCGGAAACCTAAAGATAATTCTAATTCCAACCCCGTAGTGGCACGAAGAAAAATGAAAAGCAAAGCAATCGATGAAGACGGACCGATTACAAAGGTTAAGCGAAGACGTTTGGATGATGGCATCTCAAAAACCTCAACCGGTAAAAAAGGGTTGAAGACATCCAAACGAAAAGTGGTTGCAAAGACACAAAAATCCGATGTTGTGAAAACCCGACGTGTCGTGACTTATTCGGATCAGATATCCAATGAAGATTTACAAGAACTAGATGACGATGAAATCTAATTCACCAAGCAAATTGGGCACCATTAGCTAATCCGCATGCTTCAACTAAGAATTCATTCAATCCATCGAGGTGGTCGGTGTCGATACGATTGAAAACTTCCCCGAAATATTTGTCAAGACGTTCGTAATCTAGTTCTGAGTGAGACATAGCCCATTGAATGACCTTATTCCTCTGCTCATTATTATGCTCGAAAAGACGCAGGTTTTCAATCAGTGCACTTTGAGCAAGCCGCAATGATTCAAGTGGAGTGTCCTTACGCGCAGCAAAAACTCCAAACACCATCGGTTTTTGAGTGAAATTTAGCCAATCCTTGCCCAAATCTAGTTGAACAATACTGGGAGAATTATTAGCTCCTTCGAGAGCTCTATCTCCAATAAGTAAGGCGCCATCACACTTATCGAGCATTGATGCAAGGTCAGGCCCCATCATTTCGAAATGGGGCGTAAGGCCGCGCTTTTCTAATAGAAATTTGAGTAATTGAACAGATGTTGAGGAGTCGGTAGGTAGTGCGATAGAATTCATCTCTGCTATTGGAACTTCTCCGAACACCAATACGCTTCCAACCTCTCCACGGCTACATATTCCTATATCGGGCAGCAATATGAGTTCATCAGAATGGCGCGCATAATCAGCTGCTGGAATTGGCGCCAAAATACAATCCTTACGAAGTAAATGTCCAGTCAACCATGAAGGGGGGGCGGCAAGAACCTCCCATTGTTTGTCAATTCCAAAAAATAATGGGTCGCAATTCAAAAAGGCAACTCGCCCAATTGTCCTCATCCAAAGCGAATCATCCATACAATCAACTCACATATATGCCATTTTCAATTTTTGCCGGCGTTTTGGCATGGGTGGTATATAAATTTCAAAGCGCTCATAAGTCGTATTTCTCTGAACAGGAATGCAACCTGAATCAGTAATCAAACGTGCCAAACGAACTCGGTCATGGTCAAGTGGAGTGGTTGAACCAGCAAGGTGCATAATCGATTCTTTTTGAACTGTACCATCGATATCATCAGCCCCAAATTGGAGTGCAATCTCCGATAATTCATCACCGATGTTCATTCGGTATGCCTTGATATGTGGTATTGAATCAAGCATGAGCCGTGAGATGGCAATTGTTCGAAGAATTTCACTGCCTGTAGCCAGTTGCGCCTCAGGGAGGCGTGAATCATCAGGTAGGAATGGGTAAGGAACAAAACATTGGAAACCGTTAGTTTGATCGTTTAATTCCCTAAGTTGTATCATATGCTCCAATCTTTGTTCAAGTGTCTCTATTGTTCCAAAGAGCATAGTGCAATTCGTTGGGATGCCCAAATCATGTGCACATCGGTGAATCTGTAAATATTCTAAAGAACTTTCTTTGCCATTACAGATAATTGCTCGTAATTCATCATTCAATATTTCTGCACCGCCGCCAGGTAATGAAGCCAAACCAGCATCTTTTAGCCTCGAAAGAGTTTCTTGAAAAGAAATTTGTGAAAGATTAGAGATGTGCTTGATTTCAACTGCAGTGAGGGCTTTAATAGAAATATGAGGGAACTGTTTTTTAGAAGCCTTGAAGAGTGTTTCATAGTGTTCTACATCCCAATCAGGATGAAGCCCTCCAACGGTGTGAACTTCATCCACATAATCTGCATATTGGGCTAAATCATCGAGATAAGACTGCACGCCGAGGGCATAAGCGTCATCAGCCCTTTTAGAACGTCTAAAAGCACAAAACTTACACGATAACACGCAAATATTTGTTTGATTGACATGTACATTAGAATTGAAAAAAGCATACTTCCCAAAGCGTGCGGTTCGAACGCAATTCGCCAAGCGTCCGATTTCTGAAAGATTAGGATAAGAATATAGAAGCATCCCGTCTTGAAGTGAAAGTCTAATTCCCTGTGAAACTTTTCGCACCAAAGGTTGTATTTCCTTGTTCCATGTTGAAATCTCGCCAATTAAATCTGGAAGTTTCTCTCTCCAGTTAGCCGATGAACCAGCCTCATGGATGGAAGACTTCCACGCTGACATGTCTATACCTGTGGTGCTTCGTTCTTCAATATGTGGTTGCTCCCATAAGGGAAATCCACCTGATTATTTGACTGCAAAATATCTAGATTTGACGATAAATTTTCTAAACTCATCTACAATTAAAACACCAGATGCTACTAAAGTTATCACAACCCAATCAGTAGCTTGAAGACTCATAGTTGAAAGTAAATTGCCAATTTGGACATCTATCAATGGTATGGAATAGGTGGAGAGTTGAACAAAGAATAGTAGGAGTCCGAAAGATATTATGAGGGCCAAATTGATGGCCTTATTAGAAAATAAACCTAATTTTAAAATGCTCTCGTCACTAGAACGGCAATTTAATACATTGAATAATTGATAGAGGATGAACACTGAAAATGTCATAGTTTGCGCATATGCAAACTTCTCGTCAGCATAGACTTGGGCTTCTGATGTATCGCCTGCTAGGCAAGAGTCCATCCATGAAATGGTGTCAGGGTCAGTCAACGGAGCCACTTCGCAACTTTCCGCATCAATGCCTCCACCTGCGAGGAAGAATACTAGCAAGGTGCCAGTAACCATTACCGCACCTAGCCAAAATATTAGCACAATATCGCTGAAATTAGGTAAACCTTCGTTTACAGGGCGCGGGGGCCTAGACATGACGTTTCCATGCTTCTTTTCAACACCTAAAGCAACTGCAGGCGGTCCATCCATCAAGATGTTAATCACCAAAATTTGGGTTGCTGTTAAGGGTAAATTCCATCCGAATATGAATGTGGAGATTATAATCAGTGCAACTGCTGCAACATTAGTAGATACTTGGTAACGGACAAAATTTCTAATATTCTGATAGATTTTCCGCCCTTCTTCGACTGCATGCACAATGTTTGCAAAGTTATCATCTTGCAAAACCATATCTGCGGCATCCTTAGCAACATCTGTTCCAGCAATACCCATTGCTATTCCAATGTTAGCGCGCGATAGCGCAGGTGCATCGTTGACACCGTCACCGGTCATTGCTACAATCTCACCTCGCTCCTGTAACCCAGAAACAATGCGCATTTTTTGTTCAGGAGTGACTCTAGAAAATATGCTTGCTTGAGTCGCAGCCTCGGAAATAGCATCGTCGTCAAGTGTGGCAAGAATACTGCCGTTAATTGGTGCAATTCCCCCATCTGTAATGTTCAGTTCTCGACCAATAGCATCAGCGGTATAATGCTGGTCCCCAGTTATCATCTTCACCTTGATGCCAGCTTTTTGGCATTTGGCAATTGCATCTTTTACTTCGGCCCGTGGAGGGTCCATGATGCCGACCAGACCAAGGAAAATGAAACCAGATTCAACAACATCAACATCGTGAATATCTTCATCTTCGTCCAAACGTCGTGCACACAATGCAAGAACACGCATTGCTTGACTTGCCATATCTTTGTTCGCCATAGAGGCTGCTTCGATGTCTTCGGGGAGGATTGGAACTATTTGCCCATTCTCAATTTTCCAATCCGCAAGTGGAACATAACCGCCTGCGCCACCCTTGGAAAAGACCCAGCGTTCTCCTTCGTATTCATGTATGACTGACATTCGCTTGCGGGTGGTGTCAAAGAAAAATTCATGAATCCTAGAATGCCGCTGAGCAAATTTACGAACATCGCCATTTATTTTCCATCCCAAAACCGCACATGCTGAATCGGTGGGGTCGCCAATTGCCTGCCATTGAGAATCAACTTCTGAAATCTGTGAATTATGGCAGAGGCTTAGACAGGCTGCGGAAAGCCTGAAAGCAAGATCACTTTGGAATTTTTGCATTTGCGAATCGGAAACTTCAACCCCTTCATAGGTTAGTTTACCCTCAGGTTTGAAACCTTCACCCGAAATGGTAAATGTGCCATCAGTTGTAGTTAATTGTCTAACAGTCATCTGGTTTTTTGTTAAAGTACCAGTCTTGTCAGAACAAATAACAGTTGTCGAACCTAATGTTTCAACCGCTTTCATTCGACGTATAATGGCTTTATGGCGCGCCATATTACGCATTCCAAGGGCTAGGGTTATCACCAAAATAATTGGCAAACCTTCGGGAACAATAGCGACAAATATAGCAATTGCAACAATGAATTGTTCGACGGCAACATCTCTAAGTGCGGCATTGTCTATTGTGGGGTCGCCAAAAGCAATGAGTACTTTAATCGAAACCAAGAGTGTTGCTACGATTAAAGCTATGAAACCTAGGAAACGACCGAGCGATTCCAATTTCAATTCTAGAGGGGTTTTTGGCGATTCTGAACCGACAACATTACTGGCTATTCGTCCCAGTTCAGTGTTCATTCCAGTTTCAACGACTACACCAACTGCACGCCCAGTTGATACACAAGTACCCATGTAAGCCATGTTATTACGGTCTGCAAGAAGTGTGGCGGATTGGAGGGCTTCTTTTGATTTAAGTATACTATCGGATTCCCCTGTCAGAGATGATTCGTCAATTTTGCATTGGTATGATTCGACAACTCGGATATCGGCTGGTACATTTAATCCTTCATCCAACTTCACAATATCTCCAGGGACCAAATCTGGAGTAGGAATTGACCATTCGACACCATCGCGAATGACTACACAAGTCGAAATAGACATTTGCTTAAGGGCATCCATTGCTTGCTCTGCCTGCCCCTCCTGCCAAAATCCAAAAGTAGCATTTGCTGTCAGGACAATAAAAATGAATATAGCATCACCTGGTTGGTCAGGATGGATGAGCAAAGCAACGACGGCTGCGGTAATCAATAAATAATTCAAAGGGTCATGATATTGTGAAAAAAAGCGCAAAATGGATGATGTTTTTTCGGGTTCTTTTAACTTATTTTTACCATAAATAGTTCGGCGTTTATCAACTTCTTTTTCATCTAAACCATTTAGATCAGTATCCAATTTATGGATGATTTCATCGGAATTTATATCATGCCACGAATTTTCCATGATAACACCCTACGCATAGCGTAATTTGGGGGTAATGTATTGGACTTATCATTATATGGTTGAAATCTCGTTTTTTTGGAGCGATGATTTCAACAACTGCGTAGTTATCGACAGTGCATGAGCGCTTTGGGCGAACCCTATATCCCTGCCTCGGAGTCGCCCAAAGAACTGACTCCTCGCGTTATAATTGTCGGGATTATCCTGGGTATTCTAATGACTGCTGCTAATGCATACCTGGGACTATATGCTGGCATGACCGTATCGGCAAGTATTCCTGCTGCTGTAATGTCAATGATTATTCTAAGAACTGTTTTTGATGATGTTTCGATTCTCGAAAACAATGCTGTTCAAACTATGGCAAGTGCCGGTGAATCATTAGCCGCTGGTGTGATTTTCACTGTTCCAGCGCTACTTGTCATCGGAATATGGGATGAAATCCAATGGCTGGATACAATGATTATCGCTATATTAGGTGGGCTACTTGGAACTATGTTCACGATTGCATTACGTCGTTTATTCATTGTTGAAGAGGCGCTACCATATCCAGAAGGAGTTGCTTGTAGAGAAGTACTAGTGGCTGGTGAAGAAGGTGGAGAAGGAGCATTAGCCATTCTCTATGCTCTTGGAATTGGTGCGGTGTATGGGCTGATGGTCAAAGGTTTCAAAGTCACACACCACAGTGTTGAATCTGCGGTCGAGTTTTTGGGAACTCGCCTTTATGCTGGGATGGATCTTTCCATTGCACTCTTATCTGTAGGTTACATTGTAGGAATTAGAATTGCCTCGTTTATATTTCTCGGCGGAGTTATTGGATTTGGAATACTAGTTCCGATGTATGGGTTGATTAACGGATGGCCAAACTCTCCAGACTTAGTCACTGGTTTTTATTCGATTTGGGCTTCTGAAATTCGATATGTTGGCGTTGGTGCCATGGTGGTGGGAGGTGTCTATACCCTGTGGTCGATGAGAAAGACAATCTTCACTGGACTCTCAAAGGCATTAGTAAAGAAGGAACAGTCTGATGAGCTTATCTTGAGAACAGAAATCGATTTACCGCTAGACAAAGTATTGCTGGTTTGTGGTGGCCTTGTTGGATTGACATTTCTATATTATTGGTGGGCGACTGGTTCACTAATTCTTGCATTAGCAGGTGCTCTTTTCCTCGGTGTGGTCTCTTTCTTCTTTGCCGCTGTCGCCGGATATATTGCGGGTGTCGTCGGTTCTTCAAATTCTCCAGTATCAGGTATGACAATTGCCACACTGTTGTTTACTGTAGCCTTAGTGTGGGTAGTTGGTGACTTTTTCTTAAAGTTGGGAACTGAAGAACTCATGCTCGCAACACTACTAATTGCTGCAATTGTTGCTTCTTCTGCTGCCATTGCTGGGGATGTAATGCAGGACCTCAAAACAGGTCATATGGTTGGAGCAACACCTTGGCGGCAACAAATTGCAGAAATCATAGGTGTGTTAACTGGAGCAGTGATTATTGGTCCGACTCTACAACTACTTCACAAGGCATTCCGCATCTCAAAAACCGCTTGCGAAATCAATCCATTGCCTGATGACCCTACATGTTCGAATGCCCTATTCGCGCCACAAGCAGAATTGATTGGAGCGATTGTTCAGGGTGCATTTGGCGGAGATTTGAATATTCAAATGGTCATGTTGGGGGCAATTATTGCTGTCGCACTGATAATGCTCAAAATGCCAGTAATGAGTGTTGCAATTGGAATATATCTACCTCTAGGGCTGTCAGTCCCTATTATGTTGGGTGGTATAATCTCATACTTCGCTCTAAATTCCGCTTACCTACGCATTGATGGGCACTTGAATGGAGAGCCCTCCATAGAGGCTCAAAAGGCAGCAAAGGATGTGGAAAATAGAGGGGTTTTGATTGGTGCTGGTTTCATCGCTGGAGAATCGATTCTTGGAGTATTTATTGCAATTCTCATTGTTTTGGACATGAAATTAAATATTATCTTTGGCGTCACTACACTCAACGACATATTTTCACTTCTCTTCTTTGGTTGGTTTGTAGCAGTCTTCATTTGGCTTGCAACACGTGCATTACCTAAAGGTGGAAATCTGCTTACAGAGTCAGTATTTATCATTCGAAATATTGCTACAAAATTCATTGGCTCGTTCAAACTTCAGAACTGGAAATGAGTGATTTGGGCATAAATTCCAACAGGAAGGAGGGAAAACCATCAAAGGGCTCCCGCTAGGGCAAAGGTTTGTGAGGCAATCCTATGGCCAAGTCTATCTCTGAACTAGAAGAAATTGCACGAAAGTGTCGAGTTGAAATTGTAAAAATGGTTCACCGTGCTCAGGCCGGACACCCTGGTGGCTCGCTGTCAGAAATTGATTTACTCGCAGCACTATATGCTACTAGAATGCGTGTTCGTCCTGATGAGCCTAGATGGCAGGACAGAGATCGTTTTATTCTATCAAAAGGCCATGCATCTCCAGGAATGTATTCGATTCTTGCAGAAATGGGTTTCATATCCCATGAAGATTTGAAATCCTATCGTGTTCTTGGAGGAGTCTGCCAAGGGCATGTGGACATGAAATGGTGCCCCGGTGTTGACTTTTCAGCGGGTTCACTTGGCATGGGTTTGTCGTTTGGAATGGGATGTGCAACAGCAGCTCGTCTCGATGAAAGTGAACGACGAGCATTTGTCATGATTGGTGATGGAGAGATGCAAGAAGGAAGTGTTTGGGAAGCGGCAATGGCAGCAGCTCATCATGAACTTGGTAACTTGAAAGTCATTCTTGACCGTAACCGGATTCAAAATGATGACTTCTGCGAAGTCCAAATGCGAATGTTTGATATTCCAGCCAAGTGGAAAGCATTTGGATGGAATGTGAAAGAAATAGATGGACATAACATGACTGAAATTATGGAAGGGCTCGATTTCTTAGAGGCGCCAGAAAATTGTAATGGCCCTTCAATACTTATTGCCCACACAATCAAAGGTGCTGGAATATCATATATGGAAAATAATCCATCTTTCCATGGCGCAGCACCGAATGATGAACAATTTCATCAAGCTATGGTCGAACTCGGGGAGGTGGATGCATGACAAGAATGGCAGCAACACGGGATGGCTATGGTCAAGCATTGCTTGATTTAGCAGATAACGAAAAGGTGGTTGTTCTTGAAGCGGACCTTGGTAAATCTACTAAATCCCTTCATTTCCGAAAGTCCTACCCAGACCGTACAATCTCATGTGGAATTGGTGAACAAAACATGCTTCTAGTTGGTGCGGGAATGGCTGCTTCAGGCTATATTCCATTTGCAAGTACCTTCGCAATATTTACCGAACGTGCGTTTGAACAAATGCGTAACGGTATTGCTCGTCCAAACCTTGCTGTGCATCTATGCGGTAGCCACGGGGGGACACATACTGGAACAGATGGTTCATCTGCACAATCTATAGAAGATTTGGCTGTGTTCCGAACCTTACCTAATGTAGTGGTGATGCATCCTTGTGATGATGTCAGTACTCGTGTGTTGACAATGCAACTACCAGCCTTGGGCAAACCATCCTATATGCGAACTGCTAGAAACAAAACTCCAGTTTTGTATGATGGTCGTGAGAATGAAATCCAGATTGGTAAGGGTATTACTTTGAAAGAAGGTTCGGATGTTGCTATTGTTGCATGTGGAGTTCTTGTTTCTGAATCACTAAAAGCTGCTGAAGCATTGGCTGAACAAGGTATCAATGCTACTGTGGTTGATATGCATACGCTCAAACCGATTGACGGAGCACTAATTGACACTATTGTAGCGCGATGTGGTGCTCTTGTCACTGCTGAAGACCACAATGTCATCGGTGGGCTAGGAAGTGCAGTTGCTGAACATTTGGTAGCCAATAACTTTGCACCATTAGAGATGGTTGGCGTACCCGACAGATTCGGAGAATCCGGGCAAGCCGATGAAATGCTCGAAGTTATGCAGATATCCGCACATTACATTGCATTAGCTGCGAAAAAGGCTATTTCACGTAAGTGATTTAATCTGCGAAATGCTTTAGTTCGATTTGCTGTGTACTGGATATGGCCTCTGAAGATTCCCTTGTACAGACCGTTCTTACGATTGATGAATTTACCAAAGAACGGGATTGGGAGCAATTTCATAGTGTGAAAAATCTCATGGCATCGATTTCCATAGAAGCAAGTGAATTGAACGAAACAATACAATGGAGCAATCCAACTCCTGAGGAGATTATCGGCAATGCTCAACTTCTCGGCGAGGTTGGTGATGAAATCGCCGACGTTATGGTCTATTGTTTGCGATTGTGCTCAGTATTAGGCATCGAGCCGATTTCTTTGATGCAATCGAAAATTGAGAAAAATCGATTGAAATATCCAACTGATTTGGTGAAAGGAAACTCCGCAAAATATACCGCCTATGAATAATGGAGGCAATGTTTGGAGCAAATACTTGAAAGAGTGCCTCCAACAACATCGCCACATGGAGTTCTTCCTTGACACCGCAGATGTAGATGAAATACGAGAGATTGCCGCATGGGGAATCCTTGATGGAGTTACAACAAACCCTTCACTAATTAAGAAAAGTGGAAGAGATTTCAAACAAGTCGTAGCTGAAATTGCCTCTATTTGTGATGGCCCAATTTCAGCAGAAGTAACTGCC
This sequence comes from Methanobacteriota archaeon, assembly GCA_018662825.1. Taxonomy (GTDB): domain Archaea; phylum Thermoplasmatota; class Poseidoniia; order Poseidoniales; family Poseidoniaceae; genus MGIIa-L1. The sequence continues at coordinate 33,120 of JABJFI010000052.1, forward strand.
ATGGATACAGCCGGCATGATCGAACAGGGACGTGCTCTTAAAGCGGCATTACCTGATAATGTAATTATCAAAATTCCATGCACACCTGAAGGACTTGCAGCAACAAAAGTCTTGACCGAAGATGGAACTGACACGAATGTTACACTCATATTTTCAGCAGCTCAAGCATTGATGGCCGCAAAAGCTGGTGCCACCTATGTATCCCCATTTATCGGAAGAATTGACGATACAGGTCACGATGGAATGAATCTAATAGCCGATATAATGGATACTTGGGCCAATTATCCCTCAATCACGACAAAAGTTTTGGCTGCCTCTATCCGCCACCCAACTCATGTTCTACAATGCATTCAATTGGGTGCACACACAGCAACAATGCCGGCGAAAATATTTCGTCAGTTGATGAAACACCCACTTACTGACCGTGGTCTTGAAGGCTTTATGCGTGACTGGGCAGAGGTAGAAAAAGCAGGAAATGCTTAATCGGCCAAGCATTTGGTAGAAGGAGGCTTCTTGAAGGAAGGCTACACCCGCTTACTTACGGAGGCCACGCTATGTCATCGGACAAAGAGTTACTCAATCGAATTCTATCAGGTGATTTTTCACCAGATGAACTAGCAGGGAACCCCATATTAGTGAGTCTTGCAGAACGGGTTTACGGCATCAAAATCGACCCGGTGAAAATGACAAAGCCACGTGATTTTGTTGAACCTGAACTCGCCACAGAAATCACTGAAGTCGCACCCCCTACGGATATGTTGATCGAAGTAATTGGGAATATTGCTCCTGCTATCCCTGTTGCAAACATGGATTTACCACCTCTGGCAATACCTCCAGTGGTTGAAGTCAAGAAGAAAAATGGATTGAGGAATATTGTCTTGGCAGGTTTTGGATTTGTTTTTCTAAATCTATTTGGGGTTTGGTCATATGTTCTAGGAAGTTTATGCCCACCAGGTGATTTATGTCCAACTAATGGTTTTACGAAAATTAATTTAATGGATATTTACAGGGTTAATACTGGATATGGTTGGTCGGAACCAGTTCAATCAGGGGTTTTTGGAATCCCTGATATTGTCGCTATATTCGTACTTGGCGTTGCACTTTTTACCCTTTGGCGAAAGTGAACGGTGTTCGGTATGCTTTTCGAAATGGATACTGAATTACTGGCTTTTGCTGGGATGTTAATGATACTTAGTGCGTTCTTTCTAGAAACACGAAGTGTAATTCAGAGTAAGGCTACTTCATATCTGATGCTAATGGCCTTTGGCTCTGGACTATTGGCTATTCGTGCCTTTCTAATCGAAGAATGGGCTTTTTTCATTCTAGAAGTTGCATGGTTTTTGACGGCTATGGCAGGATATTTTACACGTAATACAGGCGAGAAGGTGGATATTTCTTCGGATAATGATGAAATAACCGCAGATGAGGCCTAATGTTTGCTGAGTTCATTTTGTCCTAACACCCGATATTCGGACTTTTCAAGCGTCATCTTGATGTGCGAGTGATGGACGAGACAGAAACATGAGCCAAGGACCAGGCAAGGCCAAGCGCGGTATTCCATCCAAGGCTGAGAATTTCAATGAATGGTATCCATTCATGGTTGAGGCGGCCGAATTGGTCGATAAGCGATATCCCATCAAGGGCATGGATGTTTGGAGACCGTATGGCTGGAAGACAATGAAACTCATTGATTCGTTAACTCATGCTGAGATGGAAAGAACAGAACATGAAGAAGTCAACTTTCCTCTATTAATTCCAGAAAACCTCTTGGAGAAGGAAAATGCACTCGTAGCACGATTGAAACGAGCTCGAGAGGAAGGTGTGGATCCTGATGACCTTCGTGATGAAGATGAAGAAGGTGGTTTCAAAAAAGAAGTCTATTGGGTAAAGCATGCTGGTGAAAATGAACTGGATATTCCAATGTTCTTACGTCCTACTTCTGAAACGGCAATGTATACTATGTTTCCATTATGGATTCGTTCACACAAAGATTTGCCACTAAAGGTTTACCAGATGGTCAATACATTCCGATATGAAACTAAACAAACTCGTTCGTTTATTCGGGTCCGTGAAATTCATTTCTTTGAGGCACATACAGCACATGCCGATGAGGATGATGCATCACGACAAATCGCGCAAGACCTAGAGATTGTCGACAATATCATGCATGATTTATGCCTCCCCATTATCAAAGCAAAGCGCCCATTATGGGATACATTCCCTGGTGCGTGGTACACAATTGGTATAGATGCAGTAATGCCAAATGGTCGAACACTTCAGGTCGCTTCATGCCACCATTACCGAGACCAATGGGCAAAGGCATTCGACCTTTCATATGAGAATCTAGAGGCTAAACAGCAGTATTGCCATCAAACAACATACGGAATGTCAGAACGCCTTCTCGGTGCAGTAGTTGGTATGCATGGCGATGAAAACGGTCTCATCATGCCCCCAGCAGTTGCTCCATTCCAAGTGGTCATCTGCCCTATGATTAGGAAAAACTCTGATGTAGATACTGTATCTGTAGCTCAAGATATGGCTGTCACACTTCGTAAGCATGGACTTCGGGTAAAGGTCGATACTCGTGATATCCATGCTGGTCAGAAATATTACGACTGGGAAATAAAAGGTGTACCACTACGACTTGATGTTGGACCAAGAGACATCGCACAAGGGACTGCATTTGCTGCACGTAGGACCGGTGGAAAGGAACCTATCCCAATGGATGACCTACCAAATTCATGTATCTCAATTTTGGATGAAATCTCTGCAGAATTACGCAATCGTTCTTCAGCACATATGGATGATGTCATTCAGCCCCTACCAGCCTTCAAAGAAGTCGATGGAACATGGGTCATGGATGGAGAGATTGTCGATGGAAAAATTTACCAAATCCCCTTCGACGGAACCGATGCACATGCAGAAGCGATTGAACGTGCTACTAGCCTGACATTCCTCGGAGATTCAACAGAAGAGTTTGATGAAGAATTGCCTTGTCACATGAGTGGAAAGATGACCCGTCGTCGAGTCATTCTAGCCAAAACATACTGATTTATTCCAACGTGCCAGTTTCGTATACTCGCACATCTATGAAGAGACCCTCATATACAAATTGAAGGGGACCCCTTGTGTATGTATACGACGCTATGGGTACCCACGAATATGACGTCGTTTACGAGGGCTCCCTTGTGTTCAAAGTTAGTGTTTGAAAGAATTTGTGCGTAGGCCGATTGATTTTGTGCCCCTAGTGTGATATATACCCCCCAGATCTCAGTAACTATGCAACCTCCCTCGCAACAAGACCCCACTCCAATTCTTAGTGGAATGGTACCAAAATCAAAACAGCAAAGCAGCATGGGTGCACCATCTACAAATGCCACAGCCGCATTAGTTCTTTCACTATTG
>JABJFI010000005.1 GCA_018662825.1 Methanobacteriota archaeon
CGAGAGATAAGCCGGGGTGGCGTAGTTGGTGGCGCGTCGGACTCATAGGGCAGCCTACAAGGCAATCGTATGACGTGCAAACCCCTTGCGGTGTCTGAGACATCCGAAGGTCGCGGGTTCAAGCCCCGCTCCCGGCACCATTTTTTCATGTTTAGATTATTCTATTTCCACCTTTGACGATGCGAACTGTTGATGTGCCCTCGGCATGTGGAGAATACATGGTTGATGCTCCCGTCGCAGGCCAACGAGTGAAAGTTGAGGTCAACAGCCACAACGGTTTGACAACCATTGAAGGCGTCACCCTCCATCCTGCTGCAAAGAACCATTTGACTGTCAAACTTGTCAATGGCTATAATGCAAGTTACCCATTGGAAGATGTTCAGGAGATTGAAATCCTAGGTACAACTGCAACAACTGCTGAATCAATTTCTTCACCAACTGAGATTGATGAATCTTTACCACGTGTCCGTATTCTCCACACAGGTGGAACGATTGCGTCAAAAGTAGATTATGCAACAGGTGCAGTTGTTGCAAGATTTGAACCTGAAGAACTTATTGCAACATTGCCAGAACTCACGACTCTTGCCAATATTGAAGCAGTCAAACTTGGGAACATGTTTAGTGATGACATTCGTCCACAACATTGGAACTCGATTATCAAAGCGTCAAAGCAAGCCTTTGATGATGGGTGCGATGGTGTTGTAGTCACTCACGGCACCGACACATTACACATTTCTTCAGCGGCTTTGAGTTTTGCTTGGGGTGGAAAAGGTGAAACCCCACCAGGACCTATAGCATTTGTAGGCTCACAGCGTTCATCGGACCGTGGGTCCTCAGATGCAAGTGAAAATCTTCTCTCAGCAGTTCATTGGGCTGCTCATGGCCCTAAACCATGTGGAGATGCTGGCGATGCGGTTGTGGTTGTCATGCATGCTTCTAACAACGATGGGGCCTGTGCTGTTTATCCGGGTATTGGTGTCCGAAAATTGCATTCCTCTCGCAGAGATGCGTTTCAACCGGTCAATTGTGAAGCACTCGCCACGGTCAACATCGACAACGGTGAATGCTCCCACTCCCTCGCTGATGGATATCAAGAAATTCTTGATTCTAGTTCATCTCGCGCGATTTGCACTCAACCAACACACTACGAAACAAGTGTGCGAATCGCACAATTTGTTGCTGGTCCATGGCTTCATTCAGAAGAGATTGAGGCAATTGTTCAAACTGGAGTTCAAGCAATAGTCATTCAGGGAACCGGCCTTGGCCACTTGCCTATCGAAGATCCAGCAAAAGATGCTCCTGAAAATACGAAAGTGTGGCGTGCTCTTACACGTTGCATAAATAGAGAGATTCCAATCGTGGTCACCAATCAATGCATTCATGGACCCGTCGATATGAATGTCTACTCAAAAGGCCGAAAGCAGATGGAGATGGGTATTCTTGGCCACGGTAGTGTGTCCGCACCAGACAGCGTGGTTGTCAAAGTACATTGGGCCCTTTCAAACAACATGAAAGTTGGAGACGCAGTTGCTGCAAACCTATGCGGGGAAGGAAACAATTTACTCCGCAAATAAGCGCTTGAATGAAAAACCGAGAAGGGGTGGAGAAGATATGGCAGGGAATTCGAGTGAACGTCTCGAGGAACTCCAGTACAAGCGAGAGCAAGCTCGACTTGGAGGCGGTTTGAAGCGCCAAGAAGCGATTCGGACAAGTGGTAGAGGCACTGCCCGTGACCGAATCTCTCTCCTTCTTGATGAAAATTCATTCATCGAAATCGATGCCTTTGTCACTCATCGCTCTACCGATAACGGCATGTTTCTTCATCATACACTCGGCGATGGTGTTGTCGCCGGCCATGGGACTGTGAATGGGCGGCGTATCTACTGCTTCGCACAAGATTTCAGCGTCCATGGCGGAAGTATGGGTGAAATGCATGCTAAAAAAATTGCTAAGATTGTTGAAATGGCGGAACGGGTGAAAGCCCCAATCATTGGAATGTGGGATGGCGGAGGTCAACGAGCACATGACGGTATTTCTGCGTTAGCAGGTACAGGTGAATTGTTAGATCGATTGGTTCAATGCAGTGGCAGGGTGCCGATGATTAGTCTAGTTCTCGGCCCAGTCGTAGGAGTTTCAGCACTTGCAGCGAGTTTAGCCGATTTTACGATATTAGGTGAAGAGCATGGACAATTATTTCTTTCATCTCCGTTGGAGACTCCAGAAGTTATCGAAGGTGAAATCGATGCCCCCGGACTTGGTGGAGCGTCACTTCATGCTTCACGTTCAGGCATCGCATGCCTAATTGCAGATGATGAAGAGGATGCCTGTATTCTTGCCACAGAGATTCTTTCATTCTTACCAGACCACAACATGGCAAACCCTCCCTACGAAGAAACCGCTGACCCTGCTGGGAGATTGAACTCAGAACTCGAATCATTGGTTCCTGAAAATCCAAACAAACCATATGACATGGTCAAAGTGGTAGAAGAAATTGTCGACGATGGAATATTTGTTGAACTGTTTGAGGCTTATGCCGATAACATCATCATTGGTTTTGCGCGTTTGGAAGGTAAAACAATTGGTGTTGTAGGCAACCAACCAAAGGTATTGGCTGGTTGTCTTGATATTGACGCATCTATCAAAGCAGCGCGCTTTATCCGTACCTGTGATTCATTCAATATACCCTTAGTAACCTTTGAAGATGTACCTGGATTTTTACCTGGTGTCGTTCAAGAATGGGGCGGAATTATTCGCCATGGGGCTAAACTATTGTTTGCCTATGCTGAAGCGACTGTTCCAAAACTCACACTTGTCACACGGAAAGCGTATGGTGGCGCATATTTGGCCATGTCTTGCAAACATTTGCAAAGCGACTACAACATCGCTTGGCCTACTGCGGAATTGGCAGTTATGGGTGCCGAAGGTGCAGTTAATGTCATTCACAGAGCCGAAATTAATAAAGCACCTGATGGCCAAAAAGAAGAAACTCGCCAACGCCTAATTGCAGAATATAAAGCCAAATTCGGCGACCCTTATGTGGCTGCACGAAACGGTTGGCTTGACGATGTAATTGAACCAAGTGAAAGCCGATTACGCTTGTGTCGTGCCCTCAATATTCTTCAATCGAAGAGAGAATGGAGCCCACCGAAAAAACATGGAAATATTCCTTTGTGAATCACTGTTTTTGTTGAGCTCTTGCTAATAATCCACCGCTTCTTGAAACAGGGGATGGTTCAATTTGTTCTTCTTCAACCTCAACTATTGGCAATTCAGTATAGTTCTTAGAACCTTTTAGTTGAAGCATAACAACAATTCCAATCAAAACCACAATGACAACAATACCTCCAAGGGCCAATAGCGTAACACTAAGTGATTCAAGGCCATTCGATTCATCGGTTGGTGGTTGTTCCACCCCAGGTTGTGTCGCAGTCAGGTTAACTGAGATATAGGCGACTGTTTCCGAACCAATTTCTTCATCAAACACTGAAACTCGAACTTCGATTGAACCGTTATGGTATGGAGGTAAAGGGAGCATAGAAAGACAACGATTAGTGAAGTCCGTTGAATCATAGACACAGGAATGCGACAGATTTTCAAGAATAGAACCATTTACTCGGATTTCAGTTGCGTCTGGAATGATTCCATCAGCATCGTAGACCCACCATTGTAGACTTCCTGCACTGGAATCGATAAGGTTCAATTCTTGTAGAGTTAGGATTGGGGCATCCGGAGAAGAAATCACGGTGATGTTCAAGACCCGTGAGACGGTCATAGTGCCATCAGTCACATTGATTGTTGTCAAATCATCGAAACCTGAATAATCTAATTTTGGAGTGATGATGAATTGTGAAAATGAACGGACCACATTTACTGATTGTGATTTACTGTCAATGGTCCAAAAGAGGTTGTCACCATCCAAGTCCCACGCTAGTTCAGATAGATTGAGATACAAACTATCGTCTTCGGAAATAGAAACTGACCACATGGAGTCATTGACAATAATATCATCATTGACTGGTTCAACAAATAACGGTACATCTAATTCGATTGGTATGTTAATTCCATCACCCACTAAGAGGTGGACTACTGTTGCGCCATTGCCATTTGGTATAGGTGTAATATTCATTTGACCATTGGCGAAACTAAAGTGAACAGGCCCATAGAATCCATTGGATTCTCCACCGACCGTAGCGAACAACATTTCACCTTCAGGGTCCTGCACATACTGGGATAAATTGACAAAAATGGAATCGCCATCTTCGATGAGGTTTTGCATGGGCACATCAGCAATTTTCACAACAGGGTCATCCACTGGTATGATTCGAATCATAGATGTGGTTTCTGCCTCATCAATTACGCCTTCTCCGCCTGCACGAAGGGTCAACTTTATCTCTGCTCCATTGACTAATTCTTCATTCACAGTGTGTTCTACAGTCAAACCTCGTTTATCTTCATCCACCAAGAACGAGAAATCCGATACCGAGCCACCAACAAGTTCCGCTGCATAGATGAAGACATCTTGGCCGTCTGGGTCATATCCAAACAGTGAGGCATCGACATGAACACTTCCTCTTTGTTCAACTTCTATTTCTGGAACTGGAATCGTAAGTTCAAGAGGGGCATCGGTTCGAACAAACTCAAATTCAATTGTGGAGGCTGCTCCTTCAACAAAAATTCTCATTTGAGCGGTATGAGCACCGGGTGCTACATCCTGCATTGGGAATAGACATAATGCAGTCCCATTAGCATCGAAAACACCCGCTGTTACATTCATTCCCAAAATCCTACATTCAATCTCAAGGTCCCAACCACTCGGCAAATCACCATAGGTTCTACCATCTCTCATGGTCCAATTAGCAAAGGTATTCACCGTAATTTGTGGCCCAAAAGTCGAATTTCCATTTGGCGCAATCCATGTATGATTCAATAATAGCAGTTCACTATCGAGAAGGTCTTCCACAATATATGCATCATTATCGCTAACCACATGTGGGCCAAGAGGTCGATTAAACGCATCACGGAAACGTTCGTGTGAGCCTCGAAGCGTAAGGTCTAGGTACGCATTTACATGCTCTGAAGCAATGGAGTTTTGCTCTTCTTGAGTAATGGATGCATCACCATCACTAAGGCCCTCTAAGAATGAAGTCGAATCTTGGAATTGATAATGGTCTGCTCCGAGGACTTGCATAATTTGCCAACCAAGGCCATCTCCTTGAGCAAGTACCGATTCAGCATCAAGCACGGGCGATACTTCATCAGCAGAGCCCGTCAAAAATAGACCAACAGATGGTCGTGCTGGAGCATGAGGCCATGCCGAAGGAGCCAAATCACTCCAATGATCTTCGTCCCAATCTGAAAAATCGATACCTAAGCCAAAGATACCTCGCGGAGGTTGTACAGTTTCATGCAAACTTGAATTCATCCAATAGGGATAGACTCCATAGGCGCCTGCAGCTCCAACACCATGACCACCTATTCCCCAATGCGCAAGGTCAAATTGGCCAAATGAACCAGTAATTGGACTTGAACTCGAATTATTGAGTTCTTGTAGAAGGTCATGAACATCTACAATTTGTTCAAGAATCTCTGCAAAATCTGTCGAATCATAAGCTTGGCGATGGACTGCAACAACATAGCCTCGCTCGACCAAACGCGATGTGAAATCCATGTATGAATCTAAAGTTTCACCTGAATCAACAAAGAATTGAACATTTGGAAAGGGACCATTTCCGGCCATTTCTGCGCCTTCACCTGAAGTCATTGCAGGGTAAAGAAGACGAAGTTGATTTGGTGGAAGGGTACCGTAGTTTAGGTCATCCCAACCCACTGGAAAGTCAGTAGCGGTGTGAATAGGTGCGAAATTTGTATCTTCTTGGGGATGTTCAGCCGAAACAAATACACCGATACAAGGTAGCAACAATCCAATCAAAACCAATAAACAAGCAAGTTGCTTCGTCGGTTTCATATTCAGCCCTACCTGCTCCTTTGCGTTATCATTCTAATTGCTTTGGGAGTCATGCATGGTTCTCGAGGGTGTTTTC
>JABJFI010000004.1 GCA_018662825.1 Methanobacteriota archaeon
ATGGAACTCGAAGGGCTAAAAATCCTGACGGAAGACTTTGAACAGGCATTTGAGAAATTTACCCCTTGGGCAACACAGCAACGACGTCCAGCAACAATGGGCCGAGTCGAAATGGATGCTGTGATTGGACATGCAAGTGCTAAAAGCGAGCTTATCGATCATCTCGTTCATCCAATTAATAATCCTGAAATTTATTCATCTCTCGGACTTTCATGCTCTGGAGGCGTTCTTCTACACGGACCACCGGGAACTGGAAAAACCATGCTTGGACGTGCAGCGGCAAGTTTGGCAAACGTACAATTCATGGCCGTCTCTGGACCGGATTTCTTGTCAAAGTGGGTTGGTGAAAGTGAACGTGCAGTTCGAGAATTATTCCAGCGAGCGGAAGAACTCGCTCCAGTGGTCTTGTTTTTCGATGAGTTTGATGCAGTAGGTCGTAATCGAGACAATTCAGAAGGGGCTCATCATTCAAGCTCTGTTGTCGCTCAATTGTTGACCATGATGGATGGGTTGAAACCTGCAGATGGAATTTATTTCATGGCGTCTACCAATAAAATCGAACTGGTCGATGAAGCCTTTTTGCGTCCTGGACGCTTCAGTAAATGCATTGAGGTTGGACCACTAACCAATGACCTCTTCTTCGAATTCTTCCAAAATCAAATCAAAGACATTCCTTCAACGATTTCGAATCAAGAATGGTTGAATACTGTTCTTCGTTTGAAAGACAAAGTCACTGGAGCAGAATTGAAAGGGTTGATTGATCAAATCAAGCATTGTTCGGCTCGTCGCTGCATCGCTGAAAAGACGGAGGTATGTTTGAAAACCGAAGATTTGGAACAGGGCCTTCGAGTATCACGTCATTTGTTCAGAACTGTTGCCTCGGTCGAAGAGAATGTAATTCTCGATGATGATTGGGATGACGATAACGATGATGAAGGCGAGTGGGTGATACCATGAGTGACACATTTAGTCGGCAACGGGGACTTGTTCATCAAGAGCGGGTAGAATCATTGAAAGTAACCTTTGTGAATGAGGCACTCATACCTCAAGCATTGAAAAAGTCGATGAAGCAAATTGCTCAACAATTGGGCGTTAAGGAGTTCCCAAGTAATTCTGAAGGTTCGGAATTTTCTCTTTCATGGGCTCCTGAAGCAATAGATTTTGAGTGGAAACATGATCCATCAATGATTTTTGTATCCTATGGCCAAGAAGGCGTATTTCTCGATGGCACACCTTGCCAGAAACCGGCACATCCAATTTTTGAACCCTCTCTGGCTACAATTGCAGCGTGCTTAATCTGGAGTGAGATTTTTCGCCGAGCCAAGTGTTACACACCAGTCGATGTACCAAAGGTCTCTGTTTCGGTGAATGTTCGTGTGAATGAACCTTCGATGAAAGGCAGTATCAATCATCTTGATTTTGAACTTGAAGGGATTGATTCTCACATCAATATCCGACCAGTAAACGATGGAACTGGGCACAAGCGAGTATTGATGCGTTTGGATGATGAAACTCCTTTGGTGCAAGAACTTCTCAAGAAACTGAAGGTGTCAGGTGGAGATGAAAATATACATCCTAAATTTCCAGTCATGCGTTTTACATTACCTGAACTGAAAACGACTCCTTCAGGCCATCTCACCATCGTTGGGGCAGGAGGTCTTGGGACCTGGGCTCTCCATTCAATTGTTAATGGATTGAAAAACTCAAATTTCAATGACATCCAACTTCTTGTTTTTGATAAGGATATGGAAGTTGAACGCCATAATCTCAACCGACAAGTTATTTTTTCTGAATCCGATATCGGAAGACCGAAAATTGAAGCGGCCAAGGATTGGTTGAATCGAAACCTTCCAGATGCAAAGATTTCAATCGCTTACGAACTCCATGATGGTCTACTTCAAACTCCACAACCCTCTCTTGAAACTAGTGATGGAGAAGGATTCACCCTCGATGAATTGCTTTCAGACTCTCAAGATACTCTCATTCAACACTATGAGGTTTTGAATGATGATCAAATACGTAATCAGCTTGACCGGACTGACGCCATTCTCGGTTGTCTTGATGCAATGCGACCCCGTGTTCTCGCTGATTTAATTGCTGCACGGAAAAATCAACCTTATGTGAATGGAGGAATCACTGGATTATTTGCACAGTATACTGAATATTCCAATACCAATTTAGTCCAGATGTATGGCCCTTCAGTTGCGCATGATCAGGTTGTTTATTCGTGCCAAGAAGACGGAGAAGTACCTCTTTCTTCACTTGCCATCACCAACGCCTTTGTAGGCTCACTACAAGCCATTTCGGCCCTCCAACGCTTGACCGGTCAAAACATTTCAAGCATCGGTTCAGTAAATTGGAACGCACGTTATAATGAGGTGTATTGCAATCTCTCCGATGGTATTGTCGCTCGAAAAGACGGTGTTCAACAACTTGAGGGCGCTCTTTGGCCTCAAGAAGACACCAATTCTAATCCTCAATCAACTACAAAAACGGAGGAAACGCAATGAGACTTTGGATTGACGATGAAGTCGAATCCCAGGGAAAGTGGGTTTCCATTATTGTTTGCCGTTGTGGTCAAAAAGTACCGGTCGACATTAGTGCTTATAGGGAACGTATGGTTTTCACTGGAATCGACCTTCCTCGTTGTGAATGTGGGCATGTTCTCATTTCAATCGCCCATTCTTCGGCATAATATTCTTGGAAATGAAATCTTTTCCACTGAAATCAGTTGAACAGTTAGAAAGAAAATGGAAGTGTAATGGTGGATGAAGGAATCGATCTTGCAGACCTTTTCGAAATTCCTGAAGGAGGAGAATTAAATCCGTTCCCTGTTAAAATTCGTCACAGAGTCAAACGGCCAATAAAATGCTCACATTGCCGGCAAGAGGGGCATAATAGACGCACATGTCCTAATCGAATACACAGACCTGTTCAAAATCCAAATCAAATGAAGCGGAAAATACGAAACCCTGTGATTGAGAATCTTCTAAATCAGTGCAAATGTGGGAACATAGGTAGCCCCTCATGTTTTACGAACTCATGTAAAAATTGTTGTCGTTCACCAAATTGTAAAAGACATGGGAATCTGCTGGGAGACCTTTGGCGATATCAAAACAATAGGAGAATTGAACCACGTCAGAATAATCCGAGAAATGTTCGCCGCCAAAACCCAATAAGGGAAAAAACATACTCTCTGTTTGGCAATATTCTTTCCTCACTGCCAAATATTTTTGGAGGCCTCATTCTTCTTTCTGTAATCGGATTGATTCTTGGAAGCACCTATATTGCTTTCAACGCCCTTTTGCCGGTGTTTGAAGAAATATGGGCGTTCTTGGAATTCCTTTGGGAAGGAGTTGTATCGATCGTTAATTTTGTAGTTGCAGTTGCAAATTTTATAGGCAGTGTATTCGAATTTATTTTCAGCATTTTGAACTTCATTTATGAGATTATCGAGTTCATTGTTTTGATTTTTGTCGCAATTATAGCTCTCGTAGTATGGCTTATTGTAGGCATATTGTCCTATGCAGGTGAACTACTTGCTTGGATATTCTAAAATTCTATCATATTTAATGAAAATTATAGGCTTCGACAAAACGAGAGTGTGAGGAAGTGAAAAAATGTCCAAAACATACCGCAAAATCAAAACCAATGCAGTGAAGAAGCCGAATACAAAACGTCGGTTTAAGAAAAATAAATCCTCTTGGCAAGTATTTCGAGAAGAGAAAAACCATCTCCATTCGATGAAAGAACTTACGAAACACACAGGAAAGGTGCGTGCCTAATGTCTTCTCCTAATCAGATATTCTTTGGTCCAATTATTGGTCCTTGTATGCCTGGCCCCCCTCACGCCATTGAAGCAATCTCGGCTGACCTCGACCTTGAAAAAAGACATGAAAACACATTGGAGAATGCGATGAAATTTGTTCACGGTCTCAGTAGTGTAAACGTCATAGAACTCAGCTTAACCGATAACAGGCACGAGATTATATCTGAATTAACTTCTAAAGTCGTCACCAAGAGTATTTTCCCAAATACTGTCAAAGAGGTCATGAATCTTGAAGAACATATTCAAGTTACAGATCGTGTCTTAAATTCACTTGAATCATTTACTCACTGTATTGTTTACATTACAGGGTTGACAATCTTAGTTCAAGCGTTATACATCTCTTGGAGCAAACACGTTCATGCGCTCGGCAAGCACAGTTGCGGACAATTGATTTTTGCTCATCGAGATAGAACATCTGATTCATACAAATTGTTTGATTCACAAACAGGAAAAAGCATTGATCCTGAACCATTATCTGAGATTATCAAATTTAACAAAAAAGTGTAACCCAAGTTGCTTAACATTATGAAAACCAACGGAGATGAAAAACATGTCAAATAACGGACACCCAGTATGCTGTATCGGCAAACCATGTGGAGACACATGTATTGCCGCCAATGAAGAATGCCACGAAGGGCCAGGTGGGGCTACTTGTTCCTCCTCCAAGAATTGCGATTGTGGATGTTCAGACACCTGCGATTGCGGCAACCTAGCTGCTGGCGATTGTATCAATGATTCATGTGGGGCTTGTTGCGATGATTCATCTTGCCCACGTCATGGCTAATTATCAAATTTAACAGAAAAATCTGAGCCAAGTAACTTAACATTATGAAAACCAACGGAGATGAAAAATATGTCAAAAGATTCAGATGATAACCGCTCGAACCAGATGAACCCAAACAATGATGCTTACTATCAGTCACGAGGATATGATTCCAAAGATGATTATGATGATTCTCAGAACACCATGGATGACGACTATGATGATCACGAGGAAGAGGACGAATATATCGAAGAAGATGAAGACTCTTACGATCCTGAAGAAGAACCTGCTGAGTATGCAGACATGCCTGGTGACACCCCTGATGAACGTGAAGAGTATTACGATAACAATTATTGACGATATAAACCAAAAATGGAGATGAAAAACATGCAAAACCAAATGATACCCCTGACTGTAGCCAACACCCTTGATC
>JABJFI010000002.1 GCA_018662825.1 Methanobacteriota archaeon
CGTTCATATCGTTCGTGATTGAAACGGGTCTGGCGAAGGTTATGGAATAGACCTGACAAAGTATTCATGCTTTGACCGTGCTTTTCTGCATAGTTCATCGCATGATTGACCTTCAATCTTCGTTCGGCTGGATGTTCAACCGGCATCAATAATTGCATCCGTTCTCGAGTTGCTGCGCATGAAGCAAAAGAGACAATATCCTGCAGTAATGAACGATGTAAACGCTCAGCCTCTTTGGTCGCTAAGAATGAGCCTGATTGGCCAGCAACGATTCGAGCAAGTGATAAGGCACGCTTTGGAGACACGCCATCGATTTCCGCGATTCGAGCTATGTCACCTGATTTGAGCGAGGCGATGGCTTGTTCTTCACCACCGAAATGGTCGGTTATTTTTTGGGCAAGTCGTTGGCCAACTCCGGGTAAGGAACTCAGAACCATACGCGCCATCGTTTGTCAAGGGCTTTTGAGGATATTGCTCAAACTCCCACTATGAGGGGTTAAACTGAACAGATACGCCTTCACGAATAATCAGGTAGTTCAAGTTCAACTGCAAACAGTGGGTCTGGGTCTGTAGAGTCGTGGTAAGCAACGACCACTCCGCCATCATTAAGGATTCCAAGTGATGCAAAATCAAAGCGAATATCATTTCCAGCACCAGAGGTTGAATCAAGGTCTCCTTGGCCGATGTAGGTCAGGGTATCCGGAGTCATGTCTTCGGAATATCCTCTCACATGATAGACCATATCGACATCAGGGCCGTCAGTGCTTTGGTAGCGAATATTGAGGATGAAGAGGTCTAAATCACCGTTGGCTTGGAATTCCCATTCTTCAATTGAAGAGGAAACTGCGCCCATGTCATATGTGTAATTATCCCATGTCATGGCTCCATCAGTTGACATATAATGTGTGAAGGTTGTTCCAGAATTCTCAACGCAGTGCAGAGTTCCTGCAGAATCAAAGTGGCAATATTCTGAAGGGAATTGTACTTCTAACTCATTCCACGATAGTGTGGTATCCATGTAGGCAGCATTTCCATTTGTGTAGTAACTTGGGAATATGAGTCCACCTGTTGGCATAGGGAATGCTCGCATTTCCTTATGCGGTTTGTTGACGTCATAGTAAGGGGTTAATCCATCTTCAGTGAAATTGAGGTCTAGTTCGATAATAGGGTCATTTGAATCTCTGCCTGTGAACTGGAATGGATAGTAATTCAATCCATCTACACTGATTTGGCCACCTGCATCTTGAGTTTGGTGCCAAAAGTTTGAGACAACAATGCTTGCCCAATCACCGTTTCCAATCGACGAAGTGATTGGTCCAACCACTTCAACTTGCCACGACCGGTCATAGAATGGTTCAGTCAAACGATTGTAACACCATTTCCATTCATCCTCTGATTCATCAAAGAGAATAGCATAGAATTTGTCGATTTTTCCATCGGCTCCAATATATGGGAACCATGACATTGAGATGATATCACCATTTGTTGCTTGAACAATACTTCCCTCTCCAAGCCCTTCTTGGCCGGGGTTGGTTGGAACGGCTGTTACACATTGTCCAAGTGCTGGAAGGAACCCCGGAATGTAGGTGTCCCAAGCATGGCCGCGGTCTTCACTCCAAACTGGGTATTCTCCACCGATGTTGAGAATTAGCCCTTCGATAGTAGTAGCAAGATAATGTTCACAGCAATTTCCACCTTTACTGGCATCAAATACAGCCCAAGAGGTATTAGTTGATTCATTGGTTCGTAAATCTACAGTCACAAACATTCGTGCGTCTTCATGCGAAGTTTGGTCAATCAGCGCATAGGATTCCCATAGTGAAACCATTACCTCTTCATCAACGAATTCTTCACCACTACCGAAACATCCTGCCAACACCATGGAGGATACCAAAAGAATGGACAGTGCGATGCGACGCATGATTTGGCGTAGTGCCTCATCTCTTTGAAGGCGTCGCAGGATTGAGATTAATGCTTTCAACCTTATTTGACAGCAAACCATACTGAAGTCCCATCGACTTCAAAGGTTTCAGCATCGCTTGGATGCTCTTCATCGCCCGAATGGAATACGGCAGCAGCAGCACGTGTTTCAGATACAATCCATTCACGGTCTTGCTCAAACATTTCTGGTGCATTTGCAGTCCAAATTTCCAAGTCAATGGTCGCTTCAATAGCAAGGTTGAGGTCTTTGCGCATGGCTTGGATTCGTCGAGTAATGTCTCGAGCCAAACCTTTGGAAAGAAGAGCGGGCGTGTCGTTCATATCAAGCACGAGACTGATTTGCTGTGCCTCATCACCTTGTCCAATCGTCATAGTAGATGCTGCAAAACCTTCGCGTTCAACCCGTCGGATTTCAACATCGCTCTCTTCGATAGTAATACCCAAGATTTCACAGGTTCCAGCTTGAATGGCTGCAAACATTGCCGATGGGTCAGAAGCATTCTTGATTTCACCAGCAACAGCATTTACTTCGCTTCGTGCCTTTGGTGCAAGTGCACGGAAGTTTGGAGCGAGTTCAATTTGCTGGAAACGGTCGAGGTCATTTTCAACAGCAATCGTTTCAACATTCAATTCTTCAGCCAGAATATCGTGGAACTCTTCCATATCAGGGCCTGAAACAATCCATCCTTGTGAACAAGGTAGGCGCTGTCTTCGACCAGCCTCAACCCGAATACGTCGTCCGACTTCAGCAAGTTCTCTTACCAAGGCCATGGTCGTTTCAAGTGCAGAATCTTGAGGTGGAAGGTTAGCAGTAGCAGCGGCAGCATCTTCGTCCCATGAATCAGCAGTTGCCCCCTCAAGTGAGCCTGGAACTCCAAGTGGCCAAGCCGCTTGATGAACTGTTTCTCCTGTAAGGTTTCGATGAATTGTATCAACCATAAACGGACTGACAGGTGCCACAAGTCGGCATACGGTTGTCAAAATCTCATGAAGAGTATGTTGGCATGCGACTTTATCGGTCGTTTCTGCATCATCCCAAAGTCGACGACGACTTCGACGAACATACCAATTAGAAACATCATTAACAATGAAATCTTCAAGATCACGGCAAGCCTTATGGAAATTCCAGCCCTTGAAATCAGCATGATAATTTTGAGCGGTTGTGGCAAGTCGAGACAATATCCAACGGTCAAGTGAAGGGCGAGAAGCAATTTCAGATGTTGATTGTTCGGGGTCGAAACCATCGAGCGCAGCGTAATCTGCATGGAACTTGTAGATGTTCCAGAGGGTCAAAAACATCTTTGCATAGGTTTCACGCACCCCATTTGAATCGAATTTAAGTGGATTCCAAGGAGCGCCTGCTGTGACCATGTACCAGCGAGTAGCATCGGCCCCCTCACGATTGAAATGGTCCCACGGGTCAACAATATTGCCACGGGATTTCGACATTTTCTTTCCTTCAGCATCGAGAATTAATCCAAGGCTCAAACAACGTTTGTAGGCAGGCTTGTCAAACACGGTGGTAGAAACAGCGAGTAAAGTGTAGAACCACCCACGGGTTTGGTCTACACCTTCACAGATGTAATCAACTGGGAATGAAGCATCAAATATTTCATTATCCTCAAAAGGATGATGCCACTGAGCGAAAGGAGCACAACCGGAATCAAACCAACAATCCATGACAAAAGGTTCTCTTTGCATCGGTTTTCCATCATCAGAAACAAGAGTAAAGCCATCGACAATCGGGCGATGAAGGTCTACATCATCTGGACATTCTGGGTTTTCTATTCCAGCAGCAACTGCCTTGGCGACTTGCTCTTGAAGTTCAGCAATGGAGCCTATGCATTTCATGTTGCCTTCATCATCCCGCCAAACAGGAAGAGGTGTTCCCCAATATCGTTCACGGGAGATGGCCCAATCTTTGACATTGCGTAGCCATTCGCCGAATCGTCCTTCTCCAACCCAATCGGGGGCCCATTCAACTTCACTGTTGAACTCAAGAAGACGCTCTTTGACTGCAGTCATTCGAACAAACCACGAATCCATCGCATAGTAGAGCAAAGGATGATCTGTTCTCCAACAGTGAGGATAATCGTGCAGATATGATTTTTCTCGGTAGAGCAGTCCACTTTCTGGACCTTTACCATTACTACCGCCAGAGGCGGAAAGAAGGTCGATGACAGTTTGGTCACAGTCCTTGACATAGCGACCATCGAGTTGTGGATGGGTCCCAGTGAGGAATGCACCATTCATGCCGACGGTATGGTATGCAGGCAATCCTGTTTCCATACCTAGATTGTAGTCATCTTCACCATACATGACGGCGGTATGTACGACTCCAGTTCCATCGGTTGTAGTCACCCAATCGGCTTCAAGAACAGTCCAAGCAGTAACTGAATCACCTCGAGGTACTGCATCCGGGAATAGTGGCTCATATGCTCGCCCAACGAGAGATGAACCAGGGAATTCTTCGATGATTTCGACATTATGTCGAAGTACTTCTTTCATCAAATCTTTTGCCAAAATGATATCTTCTCCAACAGAAGCACCACCAGCACCAATCCAATTTTCGGCTTGCTCAGTGACTCTTGCACGAACATAGGTAACTTCAGGCCCAACCGCCAATCCTACATTTCCTGGGAGTGTCCATGGGGTTGTAGTCCATGCCAAAATGCTTGCCGAATCATCGACGAGTTTGAACTTGACATAGACGGACGGTTCTTCCACTTCCTTGTATCCAAGAGCCACTTCGTGGCTTGAGTATGAGGTTCCAGTCTGCGGGCAGTATGGGAGAACTTTGTGTCCGCGATACAGCAAACCCTTGTCGAACATTTGTTTCATAGCCCACCAGCATGATTCAACATAATTGTTGTCAAGCGTAACATAAGGATTGTCTAAATCGACCCAGTATGCCATTCGTTCAGTCATTTCTCTCCAAGCAGTTTCATATGTCCATACGGAATCTCGACACGCTTGGTTGAAGTTATCCATTCCGAAGGCTTCAATCGCTTCTTTGGACATCAAGTCCATTCGCTTTTGAACTTCGATTTCAACAGGTAGGCCGTGGGTATCCCAACCACCTTTTCGTTCTACTCGAAAACCTTCCATCGTCTTCCATCGGCAAACGAGATCCTTGTAGGCTCGTGCAACAACATGGTGAATACCTGGTTTTCCGTTGGCAGTTGGTGGTCCTTCAAGAAAGATAAATGGAGCTCCATTGCGGTTGGTTTCAATGGATTGTTGGAATGCATTTTCCGTTTTCCATGCTTCCAACAAAGATGTTTCGAGCGCGACAGCGTCGAGTTCACCTGCAGATTTAGGACGTGCCATAGCCATGCGAGAAGAGTTTTTGTCTTGAACCTCACCCTTGTTTTCCTAAGTAAAAATGAACATTGAAGTTGTTTCAGATGTATTGGTATTAGCGTGGTAGGATAAAATAATCAGAAAAATTGCGGGGTATGTTTGAAGTCCTTTAACCGACAGGGGAGAGTATGACGGGGTCTTCATCGCGCCGTGGGGCATTGCTCCTCACACTCTTGATGCTGTTTGGAGGGCCTTTGCAAACCATGCTGAGCGAACCTTCTTCCGTTACTGAAATGCCTACATTTTTGGAGGATGAAGAAACGATTCTTTTGGCTGGAACTGGAGATGACGCGATAATTCAATTGTCCGGTTCAGGTTCGTATTCTGAATTATTCACTGTTGAGGTGCCAAGTAATGCTCCGGTAACCGATATTCATCTTTCCATGAAACCATCTGTAGATGTTACGCAACAAGGTTTTGTCTGGGATGATAATACCATTTGGTCGCACAGTAGTACGACCAATAACGGCACTTTTGTGCTTGATAATGTGTTGACGGGTAACGGTGCAGGAACATTGTGGGATTTCAATACGAATGCTGCAGGATGGAGTTTTTCAAATTCATATTCATCTCGTGTAACTTCTCCCGGGTGTGGATATAACGGTAGTTCTGGAGGTTCGATTCGGACCTATGCAGGTTCAACATATGCAACATCACCTGTCAATGATTTTTCGGGAGTTTCTGCAATGCCGCTCCATGTATGGGTGCGACAAGGTTCCAGTTCTTGCGGTGAAGAACCAGATTCCAACGAGGATTTGAAAATTCAATACCGCACTGCTAGCAATACTTGGACGAATCTTCATACATTCTCTGGAAGTCCGACGAGTAGTAATACCGCGACCCAATATATGACAAATCTTCCAGCCGCTGCACTTCATTCCAATACCCAAATCCGCTTCCACCAGACTGGTGGTTCGGGAACTTGTTGCGACTATTGGTTTGTCGATGACGTACATTTCGCCACACCACCTTCGGCAGAATGGACCAGCCCAACCATTGGATTTGCCGCCAGTTCATTCCAAGATGTTGAACAAGGGCCATGGGCGCCAATTTACCTTAATGCTGAAGTTCCAACCGGCGCAAATCTCAACTGGACAGTTCTTGATGGAACTACAGGAAATCCAATCTCTGGAATGACAGGGAACGGTGCAGGTTGGATTCCACTGAATGGATTGGATTGGCACAGCGTCACATCCATCCGCTTGAATCTATTTTTTGAGCCATCTCCAAATGGTCAAATGGCCAGCATTCATTCGATCAGTGGCGATGGCCAATACGCCGTTTCAGCCAATTATCCTCAAGCGTTTGATGGCTGGTCGGCCAATGGAAGTAGTGCCTATTTCGTTCCGAGTACGGATTCGTATGATGGAATGGTTAACGACCAATTCATTTCTCCGTGGTTCTCTGCATCTGCGGCCCTTGCCGAGATTTATGTCGATGCTACAACCATTCTTTCACAAGCACAAATTCGAACATCACCTGCCGACAACTGGACCAATATCACTTTGCCCTATTCGTTGAACTTACTCGGCAGTGAAGGCACAGTTGGAGCCTATCAAGTTCAATTCGTTGCTGCTTCAAACAGCACTACCGATGTTTGGCAAGTCTTTGATTTTGAAACAGGAGCATATGGAGGATTACAGCCTGCGGCTCCCGCTATCGATTTTGGTCAAGACTCTCTCTTTGAATGGGGTGGAAGCGATGCACGCGTTGGTTCATGGGGTTGGCAAGACCGTTTTGAAAATGGCCAAACTTCGATTGCAGCCAATCCAGGCATTGGTGGTAGTTCCACTGTCAAGGCTTGGATTCCGGCGACTGAACTCAGCAGTTTTTGTTTCAGTGCACTCTCAAGCAATGGTGATTTAGCGGCGTTATCTCTCGTTCATGATGGCACTATTGTGGCGAATTGGACCATAGAAAGCGGTTCAAGTTATTTCATTCTTGACCAAACTCAACTTGCAGAGTTGAATGCAGCCATCGCAGGAACCTCGTCATTAGTTAGCGCTCTTGGGACTTATTTCACTGAAGTTGAATTCGAAGTCTTTGGTTCTGGAAATGTCACCTTAGCAGGCCTCGGCATTCCTTATGAGGCTTCAAAATCCCTTATTGCACCGGTTGATTCCTCGTTTGTTTTGGAAATGAATGGAGCTAGATATGGTTTGCCAGCAATTGGTGGCGTCCATAACATTCCTTTGCCTATTACTTCAGAAACCTCAGGTGGACTTCATATTTCCATCGAGGGATTGAACACTTCTTCAAGCGTTCAATTGCTCAACATGAACATGCACACCGATGCACTCATTCTAACACCAAGTCAACGCTGGCAAACGATGGAAACTACCTTTGATGTCTTTTCCTCTTCAGCCACTACTGCACGCCTCGATGTAGTTGGAGGCGGAAATTCAGCAACTTGGTTACTGCCACTCAATGGCGGCTCTCCAATTGGTACAGGGGATTCAGCACTTGTTGAATTGCATCCAACTTCTGCCGTAACAAGTTTCGAAAGTGGGACTTCAATAACCATGAATATCACCTTTAGAATTGAACCATCTTGGGATGATTCAGACACCATTAAGGCGTCTTCACGATTGTTACTTGCAAATGGAGTACTTTCCATTCCCGCTTTGTATACTTGGGGCGGAATGGGTTCACAAGGCTTTGAAAATGATTTGGAAATCAAGGATGTCATCTTCAAGGATTCCTACAATATTGAATTAGAACCTACAGACTATTATCTCAAAGCAGGTTCAACTGTTCAAATTGAAATTCAAATTGGTTTTGAAGGCATGAACACCGATGATGCATTTGCTGATGGCGATGCAATTGTTGAATTTTATCGCGGTGAAACTCTGGTCGCAAATACCACCATACTCGATGGAAACATGTGGAACATTACCGACAACATCCCCTTTACCTTTGGTGCGATGGTTTGGCATTTCGAAGTTAAACCAATCAATGGTTCTGGTACAACGTCTGCGGCGGTATTTACACGAACCTTCCATATTGATTCGATTACTCCACAAGTGCTTGATGTTAACATGGACCGCTATGACCACCGCCTGCCATCTACGACTCAAACCATTCAAATCCAGATATCGGACCAACCTATCTTACCTCAGAACATCCATGCCATGGTTTGGCGAGAATGGATAGATGATGACAACTTCAACCATTGGCCTGATGAAAATGAATACCACCAAGTTGCTTTGTATATCCCAAATAACCTCACGACTCTAATCGGGCAATACACTTTGATGATGGACGATACCGGTGGAAGCCTTGGACAGAAAGTATCGGTTTATCTGGCTGGTTCTGATAATGCCGGTCATCCATTGGAGAATGGAGGTGCAAATATTTCTGGTGAGCAGTTATTCATGTATCAACTAGCAATTGACGGCCCACCAACTGTTGCCTCGAATGCGTTTTCTTTTGATGGTGGCAAGAAACCATGGTTACACCCCGAAATGTCTTATGTCTTTGATGTCGATATTTCTGAGCCCAACGGTGGTTCTGACTTGGCCACTGTTGTTGTTGAATTGGCGTCAAACCAAGGAAGTGACCCACTTCCAATTCGATGGGACTTCACAACTGGCAATTGCACTACAACCAGCCCCCACGTCTTGATTCAAGAATGTGAGATGCGAGGTGCAAACGGCCCTGCTGACCCTTTTGAACGGGACATGTCTCTTCATGTCGAACTGATACTCGCATGGACCACTCCAGATTTAGGTGAGACTCACAGAGAACCTGGAATTCATGTTATTGACCGAGCAGGACAAGAAGTATTCCACGCCTTCCCAGAACATCGTTGGCGCTTCTCTGCGGCAATGGAGATTCCTGAAGAAAGCGTCACTTTGATTCTTTCACAAGGCACATTACTCGGTGATGGAGCCCGTTTAGCACCGAACAGCCCATTGGAAGTTGCCGGTGGCGTGGTCTTCGCTGAAACGGGATTGATTCCGCAATTTGATTGCCAAATCAATGTCTTGTTTGCCGGCTCGACAACTTCAGCCAGTTCACTCGAAGGAATTTGGTCGGTTGAATTACAAGCACCTTCCACAACCATGACCATTCCCATGACGTGGAGCGTTGGCTGTCTAGAAGGGCAAGGTGTGGATGTGACAAATCAAGAAACCTCAGTTCGTTGGATTATTGTTGACGGAACGGGTCCAGAACCTGTTGAAGTTTCCAACCCGCGTCCACTATCTGTTCTTGAAGCCGAATCCCATGAAGTTAGAGTCCTTCTTTCCGAAGCAGGCGGTTTAGATATTGATTCACTTGAATTGGTTTGGTGGGTTGAAGAGAAAGCAACTGGAGACCGTTTGCGAGATGGAGTTGAACCATTATCACTAATCGGCACAGATATTTCGGGATTACGTTTGGAAGTTGTTGGTTCGATGGATTTGAGTGAAGTTACGCCTGAAATGTTGGAAAACCGACTTTCAGTTCACATTGTTGTCACCGGCCGAGATTTGGCTGACAATGAAGTGCTCGGTCTAGGAGGGACTCCTGCTGGAACACCTGTTGGTGTATGGGATATGGTGTGGCTGAAACCAGAATTCTCTTTGCAAGGTTCTTCAATCAGCTATTCCCGTTTACTAGTCGAGGTAGGTCAAACATCGATTGTCACGGCCTATGTTGAAAACACGGGTTCTCTAAACGGTTCAGTTGAAGTAGTCTTTACCGAAGTTCACATGGATGGAAACCGTTCTACGCTCCGCCGAATGACTGTTGAAGTCCCAACGGGAGGTGGGGTGCCGGTTTCGACCGATTGGAATCCATCCATGCCAGGTTTGCAATGGGTAGAGGTTCAATTGGAATTAGGTTCTACTTCTATTGGCCCATCGATTGATGTTCGACCGCAACGCGAAGAATCATTCACAGAGAGGGTCTTTGGTGATGTTCACCCTGTATTGGGGACATTTGCTGGTCTGCTATTCCTCTCAATTGTAATTACCGGATTGGTTTGGGCTCGGCGCATGACATTGAACCGCGGTTCAAAACTCGAATATGATTGGGATGAATATTCATCTGAATTTGAAGATGATGAGAACTATGGCGAAGAATCACACAATACGGCTGTAGAAAGTGAAGCAGCACCTGCAGCAGCCGTTGAAAACGCTACAGCATCTGTTGAAGAAACCGATTGGGTAATGGGCTCTGATGGCTACTGGTGGTATCATGATAAAGTCACCAACGAATGGTGGTACAAGAATGCTGAAGGCGAAATCGTCCAACACAACTGACGTCTTGGAGTGATACAATGGGTCGAAAGATTGGTCTCTTGCAAATTGACCCTACCGTTGGCGATTTGACAGGAAATGCTCGACGTCTTGAGCAAATGGCTCAACTTGCATCCGAACATGGTGCGGATGTGGGAGTGACAACTGAATTGGCGATTTCAGGATATCCGCCGCGAGATTTACTGTTGCAAGATGAATTCATTCGTCTTGCACAACAGGCCGCTTATTCGCTTAAGGTGCCCATTCCTGTTCTTGTAGGCTCACCAATCGAAGCACAGGCTAGTCGGCAATTGCCAAGTAATGGAGTGGTTCGTGCCGGTTCAAATGATGTCGTTTCTAACGATGGAACATCTCATGTGATTGCACGTAAACAACTACTCCCTACATACGATGTCTTTGATGAAGCGCGTTATTTCCAACCGGATAACCGTTCTGGCATTGCTCGAACTATTGCACATCTTGACCTTGGCGTTACCGTATGTGAAGATGCTTGGCAAGCAGCAGGTTTGACACCTTCATCCTATTCAGCCGACCCAATCGAACATTTAGCAGAATGGGGCCGTCAAGGTGTTCAATTAGATGCGACAGTGAATCTTTCTGCCTCACCATACCATTCCGATAAATTAAGTTCAAGAATTCATGTTTGTCGTACCGCTGCACACGTCCTCAATCACCCATTCTTGCTAGCGAATCAAGTCGGCGGGAATGATGATTTACTCTTCGATGGAAACTCACTGGTAGCATGGCCTGATGGGCGTGTTGTTGTTGCTCCGGCTTGGCAAGAAGGTGTTCTAGTCGTGGACATTGATGACCCAAGCAACTGCCTTTGGGCTCCATCATGTTCGAAAGACGCGCTATGTATCGGGCAAGATGAACTGCGACACCTTTCGGCGGACGACAATGGTCATGAATACGACAAAGAACTCCTCGAAGATCTCACCGATGCCGTTGTGACAGGACTTTTCGATTATTGCAGAAAATCTGGGATTTCATCGATTGTTCTGGGACTCTCTGGCGGCATTGATTCTGCTGTAGCCGCATGCGTTGCTGCTGCTGCTGTGGGTCCGGAAAATGTCACTGGATTAGCAATGCCAAGCCGTCATTCCTCACAACATTCGATTGACGATGCGCGACACACTGCTGAATCTCTTGGCATCAATTTTGACACCATCCCAATAGAATCATTCCATTCTTCCGTTGAAGATTCAATTGGAGCCGTTCTCTCAAATGGGCATCCGGTCGCATCAGAAAATTTGCAGGCACGATTACGCGGCCTACTGGTCATGGCTCACGCCAATGCGCAAGGTCACATGGCGATTGCAACGGGTAACAAATCCGAATTGGCTCAAGGATATTGCACCCTATATGGCGATATGGCTGGTGGTTACGCACCTCTTGGCGACCTTTACAAAATGCAAGTTTACGGCCTTGCAGATATCTTTAATGCGCGTGCTGAGCAACAAGGAAAGGTTCCTCCGGTTAACCCATCGACTCGAACTAAACCCCCCTCGGCCGAACTTGCCCCGAATCAAAAAGACGAAGACTCTCTTCCGCCCTATGACATTCTTGACGCCATACTGCATTCACACATTGAAGAAGGATTAGATGCCCAAGATATTGCCGATAAAGGATTTGACCGGGCAACTGTGGTTGAAGTTCTCACTCGTTTAGAACGCAGTGAACACAAGAGATGGCAAATGTCTCCAGCCCCTCGTGTATCTTCACGTGCTTTCGGTCAAGGATGGCGCCGTCCTCTTGCTTCACGTCATGATTGGCGGCATTAAGGTTTAGAATGTATCAAAAAGGTCTCCATATTGGCACAACCATGGAGGGCAAGATTTCCAATGTTGCGGGTTATCGTTTTGTTGACCTTCCTGACCGTGATGAATTACGTGAGCCTTTTCGAGCTATTTGCAAGAAGGCAGGCCTAAAAGGAACAGTTCTTCTTTCTCATGAAGGAATTAATTTCTTTTTGGCAGGTTCTCAATCATCGATTGACCAGTACCTCGATTTTTTAGAACAAGATACACGTTTTTCCCAAATGGCTCTCAAATATTCTTATACTGATTATCTACCTTTCAATCGAATGAATGTCCGACTCAAAAAGGAAATCATTTCACTCGGACTTGACCATATTAAACCTGCAGAATTCACAGGTGATGAAATCACTCCTACAGAATTCAAACAATGGTTAGATGAAGGCCGTGAAGTGGCAATTGTCGATACTCGCAACGATTATGAAATACGTGTCGGAACTTTCCACGATGCATTGGACCTCAATATCAAATCATTCCGAGCCTTTCCTAAGGCTATCGAAGCACTTCCAGATTCAATGAAAGATACTCCAGTTGTAATGTTTTGTACCGGTGGAATCCGATGTGAAAAAGCAAGTGTCGTTATGCTGGATGCTGGATTTTCAAATGTCAAACAACTCAAAGGCGGTATCCTTGGATACTTCGAGGAAGTAGGAGGGGAATATTGGAACGGAGATTGCTTTGTTTTCGATCATCGGGTTGCTTTGAATTCAGACCTTGAAGAATCTGAAACCACGCAATGTTTTGCATGCCGACAACCGGTATCTATTGAAGAGCAACAATCACCTGATTATGTCATTGAAGTTTCTTGCCCTCACTGCATTATTCAACGATGATTACGGCCAAATCAACCAGTCACCGGTTTGTTCACCGTGACTCCAAAAATGAATTTCATGCCCTCGTATTCCATCATGAGAGATGAATATCAAATGATGTTCAGTGAGTACAAGTTCGCCGTATGTTCCTGATGCCGAATTATTATTTTCTCCAGGCCAAGGGTCGTAAGCCAAATCAGGTTGCCCATCATTGCCAATATGCCACAGTGAAGAACCAGTTTCAATACCATCTATTTGTCCTGAAGCGAGGAAGAACAAGTTATCTCCATGCGTTTCAAAGCCAAGAATATTCGAACTTGCCATTCCAGCGCGCAAGTCGGTTTCAACACGGGTACCATTCACCGTTCCATCGCTCGAACATATTTCATGTGCCACGCTTGGTGCGACGCAATCGAACCAAACTCGTTGCTGGTGAACGATTCCACCAGCCCAATCACCAGGTGCCACAATGGTGGTTGACAAGATGTTAGTATTAGTCGATGAAAGATTGTGAGCCCAAACTTGAGGGTCAACACCTGATGTCAGAGCATCGAACACAAGGAGTTCTCCAATTTGATGAATGCCGAGGTGCTCAGCGACATTCGTAGTCGGATTACCTGTGCCTTGGTGTTGTAGGCTAGTAAGCCAATTCATGCCTCCATCATCGAATAAACGGACCAATTGCCGTCCATTTTGTGCTTCTGCAACAATGACCAGTCCATCTTCGAGTAATAGAGGGGCGCCCGGTTGACTGGCACCAGTAGGATTGAGGTCCCAACTTTGTAGTTCAGCATCCATGGTGAGGAGATATGGTTCAATATCATTTTGAGATTTTGCGGAGAACCATAAATGGCTTGAATTTGCATGTAGCATTTCTGTAGCAAAAGTAGTCATCCCTAAAGACAACGTGTCGAGGTTCTGTTGCTGAACTGTTGAATAAGAGGGATGTGAAAATACAGTTGTCATGGAGGTGCCATCGCTCCAAACTAAGGTATCACTGGCGGTATTAACCACAATCCCTTGGCCCCAGGTTACAAGTTGAGAAGAACTGGAGATTGATGCATAATCGCCAGAATCAACCACGCGCTTTGTACCGTTGAGTGTCGCATCACTGACCCATAATTGACGGCCGTTGATTCCATCATCTGCATCGAAAAACACTCGCTCACCATGTGGTGTTTGAACTGAAGTGAGACCAAGATACAAACCAGGCAATGAATCTCCGATGGCATTGATATCAAGCAGTAGTTGTGTTGAAGACTCAACACCTTCACTGACCCATAATTCACAACCATCGACGCCGTTAACACCTGCAGTCAAGAGACGTTGCTGTTCAACCATCCACGCCATTGCATCGCAATTGGTAGTGACACCATTTGCTGTACCCGTTGCAAAATCAGAAATCGGCCCATAGAGAAGAGGCGTACTGCAGATTTGAATACTGCTTCTCACTTCATCTCTGTGTAATTGTCCATCAAATGAAACCCCTTCTCCAATGCCATCATCAACTCCAAAACGGAGTATAAGTCCAGATGGGCAGACTGCTGGTGAGGGTTGAAGATGTTCGATGAGTGCTGGTGCTCCTTGGGCACCCGCCTCTCCTTGGGCTCCTGCCTCTCCTTGGCTTCCATCCATGCCCGTTTGCCCATTTGTGCCATCACTTCCGATTACACCATCGCATACAGCTTCACTGGACACGATTTCAGTTTGACTGAGTTGCCCATCTTGATTGCTATCGATTCCACTGTGAAGCATGATGCCGCCATTTGGGCAGGCGATGCTGCCAAATTCCAAGTCTTCAATATACAATTGACCCGAAGGCGACATAATAGTCGCCCCAGGTGCGCCTTGAGGACCAGAAAGCCCTTCTTTTCCATGGCACACT
Organism: Methanobacteriota archaeon; assembly: GCA_018662825.1. GTDB lineage: Archaea > Thermoplasmatota > Poseidoniia > Poseidoniales > Poseidoniaceae > MGIIa-L1. The sequence goes on from JABJFI010000002.1 coordinate 15,062, forward strand.
TTGGTTGATGAGGTGACTTCTTCTTCATCCAGATAACCATTCGAGTTGAGGTCATTACCGAGGAAGATTTCAGCCCCACCCTCTGTACAGATCGAATCTGCATCGCGTCCTTCTGTTCTAACTAGAATTTCCGCTGCATCATCAGAACCTCCTAGTTGTGCACCTAATGATTCGAGTTGTAAGTAGGAATAGGTCGAGAGTGTCAGTGCAAGGACCAAGATAGCGGTCTGAAGGATGGTAAGGAATAATTTCTTCTTCGACTTTTGGTTTTTCTTCTGCTTGTTTTTTTTCTGTTGACCATGTATCGGAGGCACATTTTTCGGTTTTTTGTTTGGCGCAGGTTCTCCTGCAATAGAGGCGTCGACATCCATTGTTGGTGGGTTTGACATGATTCTTGTTAAAATCGTCAACGCTATCAAAACCTTCGGTTAATCGCAAATTTCTGGGGTTTCTTATTTTCGAGCCGTATTTTTGAGGGGGTGGGTTCAAGGGGGTCCTTTGTCTGCATAAGAACATGGACTTACCTGAGCGCCTATCGGCTCAATTGGCTGGTGAAGAAGGTCCAACACGTCAAAAAGCAGCACGTTTAGTCGTTGACTTGGCAGGCACAGCAGGGGCAGAAGGTTTTGTTAAGGCCAATCAGGCCCACGTCTCAGGAGTTTCAGTCATTACAGGGGGCCACGGATTACGTCGCTTTTTGGCAGACCTTTCAAGTTCAGGCGATGGTAAAGTATCCATACCCACGACCCTAAATTCAGCAGGTTGCGATAAAGAGAAAATGAAAGAGATGAACATCGATTGGCCAGATTTTTTAGAACAACAATTTGAAATTGTTCAAGCCTATTCAGAATTAGGAATTCAGGCAACCCTTTCTTGCACACCTTATGACCGTGGAATCGATGATGAGAGCGGTATTGCATCATGGGCAGAGTCGAATGCAGTCTGCTTTTCAAATACATGGACCTCTTTGATTACCAACCGTGAATCAGGCCTTTCGGCATTAGCCACAGCCCTTACAGGTTTTGCACCACGCTGGGGTTTACATTTGGAGAAAAACCGAAAACCGAATATCCATGTTCGTGTTGAATGTGAACTCCATAGCCTTTCAGATTGGTCGATTCTTGGCGATTGGATTGGAAAACAAGTGCGACCCGATTGGGATGTTCCTTTTGGCCCTATGCCATTTATCCAAGGATTGCCCACTAGAGCGAGTTTCGCTCGGAAAAAAGCACTTACTGCTGCTGCTGCGAATTATGGGACGCCTATGCTTTGGGCCGAGGGCCTTTCAGCAGACCCTCCTTTGGGGCGTGACGGGCAAGGTCAATGGAATTCTCCCGATGCTGGATGGCAAGGTGAACTGGTGTTCACCGAAGCAGATTTGCAGGCTCGTTATGACGATTTAGCACCGAAAGGACAGGTCGATTTAGTAGTCATTGGATGTCCACAGGCCAGTCTTGAAGAAATCCGAATCACTGCCGCTGCGGTACGTTCTCATGCAGAAATGGGTGCAAAAATTCCAGACAACAGACTGTGGGTCTTCACCAGTGGAGAGAATTACGAATTAGCCTTAGCCGACGGGAGTCTAGAGTTACTTGAACAGGCTGGAGCCGTTATTTTGAAAGATACATGTCCAGAAGTGACGCCTTACAATCGGGCTCATTACAATCATCTGTTGACCAATTCGTTGAAAGCAGAACATTATTTGACCAGTGGCTTGAATAGACTTCCAACTAGTGTGATGTCTATTGTGGATTGTGTCAGTCATGCCTTTTCCCCCGAGTTATCTGCTGGCCCTCGCCCACTTTTGAATACGAAAGCACAGCCACAACACGCAAGTGCCAAAACCTACCAAAACAATGAGGCGGTCTTGAAAGGTGCATCTCTACAGAGTCAAGATGATTATTGTATAACAGGTCCAGCACTGGTCACTGATGTTCCCATCACCTATCTGGGATATGTGAACCGAGACACGGGGGTCATCGAAGAAACCGGTCACCCACTTGATGGACGTGCAGTTGAGGGCTCTATTCTCATCTATCCAAAGGGTTCAGGTTCGACAGTCGCTCCTTTCGTGTTGATGGGATTATTGTACACTGGAAAAGGCCCATCTGCTATTGTTAATCGAGATGTTTGTCCACTTACATTACCTGCTTGCTCGTTACTAGGCTTGCCGTATGGCCACGGATTTGACCAAGATCCATGTATGGCGATTAACGATGGTGACACCATTGAACTCAAATCGGAAAACGGTATTGTTACGCTAACAGTTCTTGAAAGGGTATAATGAGGTGACACAATGAGTGGATTGAACATTCTGGTTACTGGTGGTGCCGGATTCATCGGGTCATCATTGTGCGAACGCTTGGTCATTGAGGGTCATAATGTTCTAGCCTATGATTCACTATTTCGTGGCCGAAAATCAAATCTATCCTCGCTTCAGGCTCATGCCGATTTTCAATTCATGCAAGGGGATGTTCGTGATATTGACCGATTGGATGAGGCGATTGAACTCTTAGGGGGGGTGGATATTGTCTATCACCTTGCGGCTGTGAATGGGACCAAGTGGTTTCATGAAGCTGCTCATTCAGTGATTGATGTCAACATTAACGGAACACTTCGTACCCTTGAGTTAGCGATGGCTCACGATGCTCGATATGTTCTTGCATCTTCACCTGAGGCATTTGGTGAGGCTTTGCAACAACCTATTCAAAACGGCAATGACATGACTTTTACCGACCCATCAATTCACCAACGCCATTCGTATGGAGCCAGCAAGTATCTTGATGAAATTGCATCACAACACGCGGCACGTGACGGCCTTGACGTTCGAATTGTTCGACCATTCAACGCCTACGGGCCCCGACTACTCGGAGATGAGTATGGGCAAGTTGTTGCGATGTTTTTTCAAGCCATACTCTCCAATGAATCGATAAAATTACACAACGGTGGAAAGCAAACACGTTCTTTCACATGGATTGATGATGTGGTTGAGGGTTTTGTTCTCGCAGGTCTTCAAGACAAGAGCCTTCAAAATGAGTCGCTCACTGGTTGTGCTTTGAACATCGGTTCGACAGAGGAAATCACAATTCAACAGTTGCAAGAAACTATCTTTTCACTTATTTCAAATGATGAGACTTGGGTGGGGAAGTTGCCAAAAATTGAATCCATTGATGGCTACCACGGTGATGCAAAACGTCGACTACCAGATTGCAGTCAAGCAGAAACACTACTCGGCTGGAAATCAAAGACTTCACTAGAACAAGGATTGTCCATGATGTGGTCATCATTACGATGAATCAGGTTTTGAGCCGTAGTGCTTGAGAACTTTTTTGCCCCATGAATCGGGTGCGGGCGTGAGGCGGTCATGGCCATGCTGACACAAAATATCCAGACCATTTGCTGGCATTGTTTGTTCAGTGGTCCACAACCCAGTTACTCGCAATATGGCAAGACGTGCTACTGCATCAGGAAGTGCTCGGTCTTCAAGGAATTCAACCTCCAAGGCAGCTACAGCCTCGTTGATTAGCAATGCATCAACAGGGTTAGGGGTCAACCCTGCAAGGTTCCATTCACTTTCCCCTTCAGGTAGCGGACTCGCTGTTTCATCAATGGAATTAACAGCAGAGATTGAACTTGGCATGAAATGAAGAATTGCCCTATTGGTTGAGCGCAGGTTATGGAGCGTGTCTCGGTAACGTCCCTCGCGGTTGCAACTAAATGATGCGATAAGGAGAGGCGGGTCAGTGGAAACCGCCATGACAGATGTGTAAGGTGCCAAATTTTTGTTTCCTTGTTCATCTTGTGTTGATGCGATAACCAACGGGCGAGGGGATAACAGGCCAGATAACCAACCAGCGCGTTGTGCATGTTCCAATTTCTCGACATCAATTCGTCGAGCATCTTCCATGCCTTTGGTTGGATGCGGTGTGAACCAGTGGTCAAGTTTGCCTTCGTTTATTTCTAAGATGGCATGGTCGTTGAATTCGATGTATGACTTCCATGGTTCAGTCTGTTCAAACTCACCGCGTTCAGTTTTCCGAATGATTGAATCCTCGGCATAGGCATTGCAACGCTTTAGATAATCGAGTACAGCACCTTTTCTATCCATTCACTCACCTTGTTCACTGTTTGCTGTTTCTATTTTGAGTTGTAGTTGTTTTTCATTGTATACATTTCGCATCATCAAAAACACGGCAGGATTACCTGCCCAGACTTCGTTGTCAGGCAGGTTTCTGGTAAGCGTTGAGCCAGCGCCAAGAACTGCATTGTTTCCAACAGAGCAACCAGCGATGACGGTTGCTCCACCCCCGATGACAGAATCATTGCCGATTTGAACCGGTTGCCACTGCAAGGGATTTCTAGAAGGAGGATATTTGTCATTGAGAATTGTTGCATTCGGGCCAATAAATACTCGGTCGCCTAGTTCGCATTCATCGGCGATGTAAGCACCTCCTTGAACTCGACATGCATCTCCAAGAGTTACTTTTCGTCCGATATGTGCCAATGCTCCAATAGAGCATTCTTTTCCAATATTTACATCTGCTCCCATATGGCAAGGGGCCCATGCAACGCTCTCTCTTCCCAGTTCGATACGTTGGCCAGGAGGAGAATCAAACTTCATTTAATCCCTCATTCGGTTAATCCGAGTTCTCGAAGTAGCATGCCAACATGCCCCTTTGCTTTGACATTGTATCGCAGCCAGGAAAAGGTTCCATCGGGCCCAATAACAAATGTAGAACGCGAACAACCCATGTATTCTCTGCCATAATTTTTCTTGAGTCGCCAAGTACCATATGACTCATGCAATACCCCTTCTTGGTCCATAAGAAGTGGGAAGTTAAGTTCTTTTTTGGTAATGAATTTTTCATGAGAACCTTCGGAACCTTTAGAGACGCCAAGTACAATATAACTTTCTGAGGATAAACGAGCCATGTTGTCACGGAAATCACATGCTTGAGTTGTACAACCCGGGGTTGAATCACGCGGGTAAAAATACAGAATGACCGTCTTTCCAGCAGCGGTATATGCCGACAAGTCATGCATTTCACCTTTTGAATCGGCACAATTGAATTGTGGGGCTTTTTGTCCAACCTCGTGAGTTATTGCTACGCTCATGACGCTCGCACTTGCCAGAAGGACATGAAGCATTGCATTAGGCTATTTTGTGTCAATTTTGGGTGCCTTTGTCCCTCTTTCTTTGGCATGTAAGTCTTTAGTAGTGCTTTTATGCATAATGGGTGGCTTTAGTTGCATAACGGGTGAACCCATGCAAACCGACCGATTCTTTCAATAACCGGCGAGTATTGAGAGGGTGTATGGTGGCTACGCGAATGTCGAGAAGATGTCGCCGCTACTCGAAGCAAATTCAGCGTACAAACACGAAATTTGAACTTCAAACCATTGCCAGTAACATTCAAAGTGAATTAGATAAGCGTAATTTGTCGTATGATGAAGCACTCACTCTTGGTAACATCATTCAAAACCGTGCAGATCAATTACCTGGCGACACCATAGTCTATGCCGTTTCTGACCGTGATGCATATCGACGCACTTTGGAATTATACTTGAGAGATGCACTTCTCTCTCAAACTGAACAACTACTTCTTTGGGAAGAGCGCCGACGTCTTGGAATCACTGATATCGAACATGAACGCTTACTGGAACAACTTCTCCTTCAGTGGCGCCGTCAAGGAAAGAAAGTTACTATCGCCCGTTTCGATTCCCCCGGAGGTGGCGCATCTGCTTAATTTACGTTTGAAACAAGGCACTTTGGCTACAATCTTGGTCTTGTTATTCCTCGTTCCTTCCTTTTTGCCCCTTGTAGGTGCTGATGGTGATGAAGAATCGAGCACCTCCTCCCGTAACAGCCAACTCGATTTCACCTTCCGTAATCCACTTCAAATAAGCGATTCAGGTTCTGCAGTAATCGATGGCTCCTTGTACCTAGAACCGGGCACTCACACGATAACTGCAAATGTATCTGCTACCGGAAGCGGAAGTGGAGAACTTTGGCTCGTACTTCAACACAAAGGCTCTCCTATTCTCTCATTTTCCGATACCACGACAATTTCTATGGGCACAGTCAATGGAAATGGTGGAACTCTTGACATCCCTCCAGTCTCCTTTTCTTGGACGGCAACAACAGGTGCCGGCCAAGAACTGAGGGTGAAAATCGTATCATCAAACGAAGCTGGAAATCAACTCGGAAACAACATCCAACCAATCCCCTTGGCTTTTTCAGTTGAACACAAGCATTTCGGCGAAGTTCTTGGCAACACATTCCCGGCAATTGTCCCTGAAACCAATCAAATGACAATTGCAAATACAATCAATACTCTCAATGTGACTGCGACCAATTCTGGTGTCAAAGCACTTTCAGCGACAATGACAATTACTCTCCGTGACAATTCAAGTACACCAATAGTCCATTCATTCACATCAAATACAGAAATACTTCAACCAGGAACCTTTACGCTTACCCCAATTCAAGAGTCAAAGATTCTTAGTGCCGCACTTGATTCTACTACTTTGACAGGAGTGTGGAATTTCTCTGCAACTGTTCTCTATTCCGGAACTTCGTGGTCTGAAACGGTCACGGTAAGCGAAACATGGGTTAAATTCAGCGATTATAACGCGATTGTTCTTTCTCCTTCAACACAGATTGCTGAACCCGGTGAATCAACCGTCTTAACTTTCATTGTTCAAAACACAGGTGTTGTCGATGACCTTTTCAGTATCTCGATGGGTGAAAGTGCGGCACCTGGTTGGACCTCAGGAATCGCACCCTCATTCGGTTCAACACTCCCAGCAGGTTCAGTGCGTCTAATCACCGTACCTGTTGATGTTCCATCTAATGCTGCCCGTTCAATGACCAATACGGTAACGCTCACCTTTACTTCAATCAATTCGGCTGATAATTACCAAATTAGTGGAGTTGGCAGAGTCATGGTTGGCGATTTCTTTAATGGTACAGCAGAATTTTTGAATGCTGAGGTCGCCAAGCCAATCCTACCTGGGGCCTCGGCTAATTTTACTGTTCAAGTCAATAATACAGGTAGCGTTGCCTCAGCATTTTCCCTACACACCGGTCTTTCGGTTAATGCATTGAATTGGACAATAGAAGTTGGAACAAATAACAGTGATGAATACTCTACACGTGTCATTCCATTCGGCGGTTCTGAATTGGTTGCTATCACAATTACTGCACCTCCGATTCAAAATCCGATTGTCACCGGTGAATACAATTCCGCAGACGATGTGATTGGCATTTGGATACAATGTCAACCAATCGATGGAGGAGTTCCTTCGACCGATAATGCTTCAGTCAAAATTTCTCCCATCATTGTGGTTGACCCTGGGATAAATACTGAACCAGACCTTATGACATCTGAAGAAGTTGAAGCAACGATTACAGGAACTATCTTTTCACGGAATCCAGCCTTGAATCTCCGAGTCCTTCACAATCTCCCGACAATACTTCTTAGCCAACCACTTGATGCTGTAATTACTGTTGATAAGAGTTTCACCGCCAGCGGAGACGGCGGATTCAGTGAAGCAGAACGGTGGGATGTTTCGGTATCAAACCCAATCCACAATGGAATCACGCCGGATTACAGCGATTCAACCACCTTGAATATCGCAGGACCACCAACGGGAGAATATCCTCTTGCTGGAACCTTCACAGTTTCAGTAACTGTTACGCCAACACTTAGTGCCGCACTTGTTGGAAGTGGCGTTAGTGCAGTCCCAGTCACTCGAGATTACACCTTAATTGTTCCTTCAACAGTCAAAGGAACCTTCGAATCTCCTGCAGATACGAGTATTCTCTACAATAATTATGACATAAATGTCGGCGTTGATAATCAAATCCCGATGCTTTTCGAAAACACAGGGAACGATGTATCCTCCTACCGTGTTCGAGTTGTAAATAACCTACCGAATAACTGGATTGCTAATTTTAGTGAAACGGATTCCCTCATAGATAATTTGACATCAGATATCTCCGATGGAACTACAGATTCAAACCTACCTAATGGAAACACTACCCATACCCAGATTGTTAATTTCAACATCAAGACGGACCCATTGGCTCCTGCTGGACTAGAGCAACCGATAACGATTCGAATTGAAGATCCTTTCTCTGGGGAACTCATCGGTGATGAATTTGTATTCTTTGTCACTGTAGGGCAAATCTACAACGCGACACTTTCTCCTACGAACCAATCTCTAGAAATGGACATTACAGAATCAACGTTTACTACTATTGAAATTACAAATACCGGTAATGCTCCAACCGACTACACAATATCCTTAGACACTACTTCAGCTGGAGAAGTGAATTTCGAAATAGAATCGCCTTTTGATTCTAAAATATTCATCGCAGCAGGATATCAAGAATCGATTCGAATAAAGATGACTGCGAATGCAAGTGCGAACTCTGACGGAGTCTATAATGCGACAGTATGGGTTTCAGCGAACGATGGCCAAATTTTACTCTCATCATATGTCTATGCGAATATTTCAGAGAACCATTCCTTTGGCATCACTGCACCTGAGCAGATTGCAGTTACTCCTGGAATGCAAGAAAAAGTTGAATTCGAAATTACCAACAGTGGTAATCTCGAAGAATCAGTTGTAATTAATTTCACAATCGAAGGTAACATAACTCTCACTGATTATACAATGACTGAAACAATTCCGATAGATGGCGTATACGCAGACCAAGTAATCGCCAACATCCCAAGCCTTGGAGGAACTGATTCTTTGGCTCAAGGAGATACTTTCAATCTCACTATAACCGTGATTGACGCCGAAAGCGCCAAAATCTACAGAGTCCACACAGTTGAATTTATTGTCTTGCCACTATTTATTGTTGAATCAAATGATTGGCCATCAGTTATGGAATTTAGTGCTGAAGGGACACGAACTTGGGAGGTCACCCTCACTAATACTGGGAATCAAGATGTGACGGTTAGCGCAGTGTATGCAATTACCCGGCCCGGATTATCGAACCTATCTGCTGATTGGCAAATGGTCTCTGAATCATCCATGATTGTTCTACCTAGAAACACGCCAGTTGTTCATACATTTACTGTCAAAGAAATGTCTCCGAACCCACTCTTGTCGCTCACTGCAGACTTAACCCTCTTCCTTACACCGACCAATACTTCCATCGAAGGTAGTGGAGAATTTACCACGCAAATGGTTATGTCAAGGTTCTTTTCTACAGCCGACATCCCAATTCAACCAAGTTTTGGTGATGATTACATAGAGGTTGATATCCCTTACTCGCATATCCCTGAATCCACCGGTGCGCCTATCGCCTATGAAGTTGAGTTATGCGACTCAAACCGCCTCATAGACCTCGATGCCATGGGACTAACAGGCTCAGGTTATTCGTGGAATATCACCCTTATCGAAGTGTTTGCAGATGGGACAGAAGACCACCACCTATTGGATCTTGAACAGGAATGCGGTACAACTTCAATTGGCCCAACTTCAAGATACAACCTTCCTGAACAATCTCCTTGGAATCCATCGACTTTCAAACTGAAAGCTGAAATTCCAAGCCAAGACAGCATTCTTTCAGGCGATGGCTGGGACTTGACTTTCCGCCTCTACCATCCTGATGAAAACGCCGGCTATACTCAATTCACTGAAGAAACATTTACTCTAGCCTTAGCCGTATATTCTGATCCAATGATTAAGAGTATTTCATCAACAGATGGATTCTTTGAAGAAGGTGAAGAAGGTATTATCACTGTAATTGTCAAAAATGTAGGAACTGCAACTGCTCTTGATGTTGTTGTAGATTTACAATGTGCTGGACTGACATTATCGACGAGTCAAGCCGACCAACCACCTCTATTGAATCGTTCAGCCGCCAATGGCCAGAATTTCTCGATGATACCATTCTTTTTCCCTGGTACAGAATGGAAATTGGAATGGGTCGTGACCGCAGAATCCATTGATTGGTGGGAACAGCGCTCAGAAATTTCATGTATTGCAAGTCTCAATGCTTCTTACATGGAAAGCAATGTCGTAGACAATGACCAAAAGACCCTAATTGAAGATGTACAATCGCAATCTCCTGGGATTCAAAACAGTTTTATTGCTTGTATCACCTGTTTACTTGTCTCCATAATATTGTTCCGTCTAACCGCACAAAATGAAAACTTCCGATTGCTTGGAATATATTCTGGCGTAATTGGCTTAGGTTTCTCCTTCCATCTATTCCAATATGCTTGGTGGGGCTTTGTTGTCTTGACACTCTCTGCACTCTGGATTTGGCGAGTCAGTTGGGGAAGTACGGAAGAATTCAGATTACTTCATGAAGATTATCAACGTGCCCGAAAGGGAGTCTCTACCTTGTATGCAGATCATTTCGAGGAGTTATCCAACACTCGCCGACAATTGAGTGTCATTTTGGCAGTTCCAGTTCTTGGTATGCTCGCTGTTGTTCTTGGAATCCCGCCTACAATTACGACGAATAACACAAACATGGTGAGCCTTATTGCATATATCTCGGTTGTCATGATTGGAGTTTGGGTTCTCATTAAGAGAGCAGATGCAATGTATGGCTCATTATATGGCCGTCTTACTGATATCGAAGTGAAGGCGATACGTATTGAGAGAGATTTGGGAGACCCTGCTCGCCTCTTTAATGAATTGGCGGTTGATGGATTGAATTTAGACGAGATTTTCGGTGATGCTGAATCCGCTCTAACAGGTAATTCCGATGCAATTTTTTCTAATGAGGAGGTGAACGATGATGCCTGATGAAGAAATAATCGACCCCGCTTCCGAAGAGAAGACACTCGATGAAATGCCACAATTCGAAGATGAAATTGATTCGGATGAGCAAGGCTCTTCAATACCGCAAGAAGATGAATCAGATGCTTCTGTTCCAACTGAAGAAGAAGAGAATACCGCTGATGCGGAATCAGATGCAGATGCAGAGCCGGAAGAGCCAGAAGAGCCGGAAGATGCAGATTCTGGTGCAGATGCAGCTGATGCAGATGCAGAGCCAGAAGATACTACTGAGGCTTTGACTGAAGAGGCCATGGAAGTTTCTAGAGAACTAGAAAGTATGGTTTTGGGTGTTGCCAATGACGATACCAATTCTTTAGCAGGAACTGAAATTGAAATTGGTGATGCAAAGCGATTCTTACAATCGCACAAACTTCGACGTGCTTTGTCGAGTGTAAAAAATGCAGAATCATCTCTCATCGAGCTTGAAGAAGATGTCCTGTATCTCCGCCGTAACATTGCCATGTTGCATCGCTTGCTCAACGAGAAGAAAGTGAGTGCGCATGATATTGAAACCATACTTCTTCGCCTTCGCAGTGCGACAGGTGCTGCCGAAATAGGAGATGTTGGAGGTGCGGCAGGAGAAGTCGAGTTCCTTGTCGATGATTTGATTGGTGGAAACACCTCTACTCTCAACCCATTCTTATTCAGACATTTTTGGATGGGGTTAGAAACACGCTGGCCTGCTGGCGGCGATGAGGGCGTATTGGTTGTCCGTCTCATCAACGATGGACCAGTTGCTATGCCGCCAATGCGCCTTTCACCACCAATTCCTGAAGGCTGGAGTTCTACGCCTTCGTCAATTGACCTTCCGACAATTGCCCCGGGGGGTAATCTTCCTGTCCGATTCAACGTTGCTGCTAATCGACGCTATGGTGCGGACGAAATACCATTGTCTCGTAAACTCGCTATTACCACTGGCTATGAAATGCGAACAGGTGAAGTCTTCATCACTATTCGTGCGCAAAATCGTTCAATGGAACCTCTTTCCGAAATTATACTCTCGCCCTGGTTCCCTCCGGGCTATACAGCAGATAAAGTTCCATTCGTCGACCGCCTTGCGCCCGACGAAGTAGCAATAATAAGGATGCCACTTCGCATCCAAATGAGTTCAGGAGGTAATGCCTGACTCCATCCTATTCCACCCTATTGGGGGAAACTAAAAAAAAATGGTGAAAAAAATATGAAAGAAAATACGAACGAAAAAAGCGATAATATCGCTGCCATAGGTATTGGTGCAATGATTGTGTTCATTGCATTGATTCTAGTTGCAGCGGTAGCAGCAGCGGTCATTATACAGACGGCTGAAAAATTGCAGCAAAATGCACAAACGACAGGCGAAGAAACAACATCCTTGTTATCATCAAAAGTGATGGTAAAGAATGTTATTGTCCCTTCAGCCGGTGCTTTGTACATTACCTTTGAATTAGCCCCAGGGTCCGATACAATAACCGCAGCTCTAGTAGCTTGGGTTATTGTTTGTGGAACTACTGGTATGGACTCAGGTACTTTCGCTGCAGCAACACTGGTTGGGACAGCTACCCTGCCCGGTGGGACTCTCAACCCTGGCACAACCTATGATTTAACCATCTTAGCAGCAAGTTTGGCTAGTTGTGCCCCTACGGCAAATCAAGATCACATACTATCTATTCAATCAGGTACAGGCGGATTCAGTTTTGAAGAATTGAATTATGGTTCAGTTGTAACAGCAGGAGCGAAGGTAATATGAAGTCAAATACTCGTAACGAAATTCAAGAAGACAAGATTGCAGCGATTGGTATCGGTGCAATGATTGTTTTTATCGCATTGATTCTTGTTGCTGCAGTTGCAGCAGCAGTAATCATTCAAACAGCTGAAAAGTTGCAACAAAATGCACAAAAGACTGGTGACGACACTGCCGATAACATGGCAGGAAAAATCATGATTATGCAAGGTAATGTTGCAACTGCTTCTGCTGCGGCGCACTCCGTCCTCTTCACGGCTGGGGAAGCATATCTGCTTATGGTTCGACTTGCACCAGGTAGTGATACTACCGCACTCAACAGTATTACCTTTCAATTATTCTGTGCAAATGGAGTTGTAGAAGGTACAATGGGCACAGTCGGAATGGGTACTGCAGCAGCAATGACAGCCCATGCCACTGCCGTTACATCACTGACACCAGGAGTTGGTTACTTGATCTGGATTGATGGTGACGGCGGTGGAGCAGATTGTTCACCGGATTCAGGTGATGCATCAGTTGAATTGTATCTGCACGTTGCAAATGGTGGAACAACATTTGAGACTCTTACGATTGATAACACCGCCGGTGGTTCCCTAGTTGTCTGATTATTTCTAAGGGTTGTAGTGGCCGAAAGGCTGAACGACCCTTGGAGGAGGAATCAACATGGCATGGCCATTTAGCGGTAACGCAGATAAAAATCGGGATGCAGACGCAGAACTTACAGAGGAACGACTCAAAATCATGGCAAATATTGCCATCGAGCAAGTCCCACTTCCAGAAGAGGGGGAACTCAGTGAAGAAGATGCGTGGACTATTAGTCCAAGCCCAACCCGAGCGCGAATGAATAGTTTAGGTAGTGTACCAACGGTTGCAGCAACACTTGCACCAACGGCACCTGCTCAAACAAGCACAACAGTGGACACCTCAGGGTTAGAACGCTTAATCAGCAGTCGTCTAGACATGGTCGAAGACGTATTGCGGATGGTTGAAGTTCGACTCGAGGCCCCTCAAGCAGCCCCAGTAATGGATGCTGAAGGAAATCCTGTTGAAGGTTTAGAAGCAGTTGGAGATGAGGCAATGATGGGTGGAGACACCATCGTCACTGCAAGTGGCGAAGTCATTCCTGTTTCTGGTGTTGACCGAATGATGAATGATGACAGTGCACCTTTGGTGGAATTGTACGAGGCTCAAGCACTCGCAGCAAATCCATTCTTGCATGCGCCGTCCAGTGGTGGAACAGCCGATGCAAATCGGGTTGGAGCACCTACTGTCTCTGCTTTACTTCTTGACTCAATGTCGGGAATGGCAGCGGTGAGTTTTGCTCAGAAAGCGATATCATCAGGTATGCTAAGCGATGAAGAAGGGCGGGCTGTGCTTGCTATTGTTCAACTCGCAGCACCTGGTGAATCAGAAGCAGCTTTGGATGACCATTTGTCTCACAAGGAATTGCTCGTCTTTTCATCACTCGTCAGTTCATGGCGCAGTGTGAAAACACTTCGAGGTGAAAACTGAGATGGGCGCCTCGGTTGGAATTGGAGGTCTCATCGTTGGGATCTCAATGTTGGTGGTCTTTTCAATGGCCATTACAGCATTGGACGCACAGGTTGCAACCGGATTGGATGCAATTGAAAGCGCTTCAGTTCCAGACCCGAGTTTTACTGTTGATGATGTGAACATTGCACAATTTGCGATTCATGAAGTCAATATGACTCTTGGAAACCAAGGAACAGGCTACAGCGATGGGATTTTACGAGCAAACGTAGGTTCTGGTGAATGTGGCGGATTTTCCGCTACTTTTACTCAAACGGGTGGACAAATTGATTTAGGAAGCGTGGTTATCACCAACCATGGAAACTGTCCTAATTCAAATCCTCCAACTTGGACGATCTACGATTCGACTTTATCCATCCAAACCCCGACTTCAGTGGCGAATTTCTCTGCTCCTTTGTTCAGACAATACATTTACGCGAACATCACGAATCATGGTTCACTTACTCTTTCAACTGATGAAGTGTGGGTGTTTTATGATGGAGAAGACCCTGAAACATTAACCGCTTCGTCTTCACTTACAGGTTCGAGTACCAACTGGTACTCTGGCGAAACGCGTGTCTTGCACTGGGATGATAATCCCAGTTCAAACACTGCATACGAACGTATTGCATTTACTGCTGGAGCTACAACAATTGTAAGGGCAACATCCTGAGGTTTTACTATGGCAGATGGAGGGGCTTCTACATACATAATGCTGATTACAGCATTATTAGTGTCAAGTTCAGCCAGTGCTGTGCTTATTCAAGAATGGTCTTCTTCATCCCGAGTGATTCAACACCAACAAAGGGGATTACAATTTTCAGAAGAGTTGGGGGTCGACTTTGCAGGAGACCCAATGAATGTGAATCTTGCACGAACGAATCCTGATACAATTACCTTTTACATTTTGAATACAGGTGAACATACTATGAACGAGACGAAAATGGAAGTTTTAATCGACGGTTTGTCGATTTCATCTTCTGAAGTGACAACATCATTTGTTGGTTCTGCTACCGATTGGAATCCGAATGTCATGGTAGAAGTGGAGGTTTCTAATTCGTCTTTTAATTCATATAATGATGGCGATGACATCAGTATTTTTACCACTGTAGTATCTGATTCAGTATCAGGAATGTCAGCCAGTGCAAGTTTTGGAGTGGAGGTGCGTCTAGATGTCTGATGACCCTGTAAAAGAGGACCCATTCCTTACGGCACACAAACCGATTGAAGATGGATTTCCTTACGAACTGGAAACCGATTCATTAGCGGATTCCATGGGTCTGCGGTTACCAAACCGTTCTCTAATGATTCTCCAAGGTACCGTTGGTGGAGGTAAATCTCTTCTTTCTCAACGTCTTGCCTATGGTTTGGCAGAAAATGATGTCAAAGTTCTAGTGATTACGACCGAACTTACCACTCGTGGATGGGTTGAACAGATGGAGTCAATTGGCTATGGAGTGACTGAATCTATTCGCTCTGGCCAACTTTTGGTCTTCAGCCGATTCGGTACAATTGCTGAATCTTTACCTGAGGTTGGTCTCGAAGAACTTCTTGAATCTGAAGCGATTGAACTTGCTGATGTTGTTATCATTGATTCTGCAAGTTCTATTATGCCTGCAGATTTAGATGACATCAGTCGATTCAAACTAATGCAAAAACTTCGTCAAGTTTGTTCGAAGGGTCGGTCACTTATGCTGTGTATCGACCCTGAAGAAATGGACCACAAATTATTACATACTATGCGTGCATCTTCTGAAGTCGTTTTAGATTTACAAACAGCGATGATAGGTGGAGAAATCAAGCGAAATATCGTGATTACCCGCTACCTTCGGGCAGCAGGGCCAATTCAAACATCGATTGGATGGCGTGTTGAACCCGGCATGGGATTCATCGTCGATATTACAGCAGTGAGCTGATGGAGTGATTTGAAATGGCCGCCGATGAACCAAGATTCGCTAAAGGTGACCTCAATGGGGTTATGAATGCACATTCTCACGTTGCTGAATGGGTAAGTGATTTCGAATCGAGATATGGTACACGTCCGATTTACTATGGAGAGTTGGACCGTGGAGCAAAGAAAGAACGTCCTTTCAATCTCATTTACATTACTAAAGAACCGATTTTTGTTCATATCTATGAGCCACCGGCTGATGAAGAAGGTGGAGGGCAAATCCTTTGGTTTGGACTTGAGCCACAACTTTCTGAGGAAGAGGAAAACCTTCGACGTGGATTAATCGAAACTCTACTGCAAGAAGCGCCTAGTGCACCTACATTTACTACAGATGATGAATTCGAAAATATTCTCTCTCAGATGATTGAGCGATATACACTCCTCGACACGGATGCCAACTCAACTGTTAGGCGCCAAGGACGATTATGGGAAATGATGGGGATGGATGACAAACGCGTCATTGTTACTGAAGCGCAACGCGAACGCTTGCGATATATCGTGGTTCGAGATTTAATTCGTAACGGCCCATTAGAGCC
Source organism: Methanobacteriota archaeon (assembly GCA_018662825.1). Classification (GTDB taxonomy): domain Archaea; phylum Thermoplasmatota; class Poseidoniia; order Poseidoniales; family Poseidoniaceae; genus MGIIa-L1. The sequence continues at coordinate 31,611 of JABJFI010000002.1, forward strand.
GCTTCTTTCCGATGAAATGCTGGAAGATATTCACTCGATTGGATTGAAGCATGTTCACATGGACCACAAGGTGTTTGGAATGGTCACCTCAAATATCCGATTCCGTGACCGCGAATTACTTTCAAGGTTTTTACGAGCGATGTCAGAAAGAATCGGGCGCCCAGTATCGGATAACAAGCCGATTATCGATGGTGCATTACTTGACGGCTCTCGTATCAATATCATTTTCTCTGATGACGTTTCGATGCTCGGTCCATCGTTTACGATTCGTAAATTCGCTGAAGAAACAATTTCTATCACTCAACTGATTGCTTGGGGAACTATTTCAGCTCAAGTTGCTGCATATATCTGGATATGTCTTGAATACGGTATGTCCGTGTTGGTGTCCGGAGAAACCGCTTCGGGAAAAACTACAACATTGAATGCGATTTTACCTTTCATTGACCACAATGTCAAGATATATTCTGCTGAGGACACCCCTGAAGTAAAGGTCCGACACAAGATTTGGCAACGGTTAGTTACACGTTCTTCAAAGAATGAAGAATCCCGTGTTGAAATGTTCGATTTGCTTAAAGCGGCTTTGAGAAGCCGTCCTCGATACATCATCATTGGTGAGATTCGTGGTGTTGAAGGGGCTACGGCCTTCCAAGCAATGCAGACTGGGCACCCCGTCATTGCTACTTTCCACGCATCATCAATTGTCAAAATGATTCAAAGATTTACAGGTGACCCAATCAATGTCCCAATTCGATTTTTCGATAACTTGAATTTTGCCATTTTCCAAGAAGTAGTCGAAGCACCTGGTGGAGGTATTGCTCGACGTGTCACAGGTATCGATGAAGTAATTGGCTACAACAAACACAGCGATGGTGTATTGACCCGTGGTATGTTCGAATGGGACCCGGTAAAGGATAAGCATTACTTCCGAGGAATGTTCCAAAGCCATCTTCTTGAAAATAAAATCGCAGCAATGGCTGGATTTTCAAATAAGCGTGACATCTATGATGAAATGCTCAAGCGTGCAGACGCTCTTGACAGAATGGTTGACCGAGAATTGACGCATTATGACGATGTTTTCGATTTGTTAGGAATTTACTACAACAGCGGTTGGGAACACTTTGACAGAGCAGTCGATACATGGACTGGAGTAAACCAAGGCTGAGGTGATGTCGAATGCAGCGAATGTCTTTCTGGCAAATCGCCCTTCGGCGGGTCGATATGCCTGTTGGCAGATTTCTTCTCATCTATGTTGGAGGCTCTGCTATTGCTGGTTTCTTTTTTTCCTTAATCCTCATTTTCTTAACGGGTGGTTTAGTTGAGGGCGCCCTATTTTCAGGCGTTTCGGGTATTTTGTTGCTCATTCTACTTCCACTTCTCTCGGCTGTATCTGCTGCAGCGTTCCCTTTACTTGATGTACAGCGTTCAGCGACGATGATTGAGAAAGAGATGCATATGTTCATCACAAGAATGGGCATTCTATCGTTGGGTGAAGTTGGTGCACAATCAATTTTCGATATTTTGAAACAAATGAGTGATTATGGTGAATTAGCGAATGAAGTCAAGAGAATTGAAGTTCTTGTCGACAAATGGCACACATCCCTGCCGGAGGCATCACGTATTGTAGCACAACAAAGTCCGAGTCCATTATGGGCGGATTTCCTTGACAGAATGGCTTTTTCAATTGAAGCGGGACAAGCAATTGACGGATTTATGCGCTCGGAACAAGAAACGGTTGCTGAGCAGTACACTACCCTGTATGACACACGCCTTGAATCAGTCGACATGATGAAGGAAATTTACGTTTCTTTGGTTTCCGCCGGATTATTTGGTCTCGTGATTGCCGGAATTCATTTGGTTTTATTCGAAGTCGGTTCGGCAACTGATACACCAATTATGGTCGCTAGTAGATTGAGATTCCTTCTTTTGGCCTCGCTTCTTTTCACTGTCGTTCAGATAGGTGCTGTCTTTGCTTTTAAAGCAACAGTCCCCGACGATCCGACTTTTGCTCGCGATGAAATGGATACTCCATTCCGAATAAATTTCCTCCGTGCTCTTGTCGGTGCAGGGATTTTGACAGCATTCCTTCTTGTGATAATGACATTGTTATTAGCCTCTGCCTGGACTGCAATTACAACCCAATGGGACCGATATGGTCTTATTTTTATTGCCGCCCCACTCACGCCAATGCTGATTCCAGCATTGATGATTAGTCGTGAAGAAAGACAAGTTTTGCGCCGTGATGAAACATATCCTGATTTTATTCGTGCTTTAGGAGGCACAGCACAGGCTCGTTCCGCAGAACCATCTGCTACAATTAAGGCATTACGTGGGATTGATTTTGGTATGCTTGATCGCTCTATTGACCGGTTGGAAAGACGTCTTTCGACTCGAATCGATTCTGACCGTGCTTGGGATTATTTCAATGCAGATACAAATTCAGCAGTCATTTCTCGCTATACAAGAATTTACATCGAAGGCTCTCAATCCTCTGGAAAGCCAGCAGATACAGCCGAAATGGTCTCTCGTTCGGTGGGTAGTCTTCTTTCATTGCGCCGTAGAAGAGCCTTGTCAGCAGATACGATGCGGGGTGTAGCCCTTGGTTTGTTAATCGCTTCAGTAACAAGTTTGAACGTCACCATTGCAATTGTTCTCAAACTTGGAGATTCAATTGCAGGTGTTGCTTCTAATTTCACAGATACCGATGTTTCCGCACTCTCTGAATTTGGCGCTGGACTAGCTTTACCGGTAATGGAAGATGCTTCAGGTGTGGGGGAAAATATACGAATGTTCAAAATTATTGTATCGATATTGATTCTTTTCCAAGTTGCTGCGGTTTCCATAATATCAAATCGCTTACGAGGTGGAGCTCGTACAACAGCACTTGGTCAAGCCATTCAGTTGCTATGGGTTGCAGGTATTACCTCTTACATCACCTCTCGCATCCTTGAAGCAGCATCTGCTGTATTCGGTGTCTAATATACCCAATAACAATAACCCGCTTCTCTAATTTGTGGCCATGCAAAGCCCCCCCCCGCCAACAGCCCCAACCATTCCAACTATTGCTCCAGCCCCAGCCCCAGCCCCAGCAGCAGCCTCACCTTATCAGCCGGCAGCAGGTTTTCAGGAATCTGCAATGAGTTATTCTTTCCATCGCTGGCTCATGCTCGGTGTTATCCTCATTCTCGCATCCGTCATTTTTGTCGAAGTAGTAGGGATGTTTGGAGAACCATCAATCGTTGATTATGATATGGAACTAGAAGGCACTCTTGACCAAATTGCCAAGGATACAGAAGCACATACGGATATGAATCGTGTAATTGGTTCAGTCGGAAGTATTCTTCAAGCCGTGGGCCTTGGAATGATTGGTTATGCACTACTGAGAACATCTCACGATGATAAGCATGAACATGCTGCTATGCGTGTAACTGCAATAATTCTAGGCGCTCTTGTTATCGTGAATATTGCGTCACGCAACATAACAGTCTTTTGAATCAGCGTTTCTTTTCTTGAGCAATACGCTTTTTTGTTGCCGTCCATGAACAAATTGGACATTGCGTGAGGTCATGCCCTCTAGCAGGACAATATTCTCTACCGAAGAAGATAATCTGCAAGTGCAATTTATTCCAAATCTTCTTGGGAAATATTGCTTTGAGGTCTTTCTCAGTTCGCTCAACAGTAGTGTCATTTGACAATCCCCAACGAGCCGCGAGACGATGGATGTGTGTGTCGACAGGAAATGCTGGAACACCAAAGGCCTGTGCCATAACTACACTTGCAGTTTTGTGGCCAACACCGGGTAAATTCTCGAGTTCTTGAAAACTCTGAGGTACAACACCTGCATGCCTTTCAACTAGAAGTTCTGAAAGTCTGTGAATGTTTTTCGCTTTCGTTGGTGCCAGTCCAACTTGACGTATGTCACTGAGGATTGTATCAACGCTGAGTTTGACCATGTCGTGCGGTGTTGGCGCTTTAGAAAATAGCGCTGGAGTGACTTGATTCACTTTGAGGTCCGTTGTCTGTGCACTCATCAATACAGCGACCAATAATTGGAAATCGTTCTGATGGTCGAGAGGAACCGGTGTTTCAGGGTAGAACTCCTCAAGCATAACGACAATACGTTCTGCCTTTTCACTCCGTTTCATTTCATTCACCTTTGAAATCAACAATTATGCAGGTACTCCGCAGATGATATCAAACCTATTTCCAAGAAAGTCAATGTCGAAGATTTTTGTAGTGAAGCGGACATTGAATCACCTCAAGATTCTATTCTGATATCGTATTCTTCTCCAGTTTTCCATCCGAATAGCAATCCAAGGAATACTGAGAGAAGAGGGATTCCATTACAGATGAGCGATTCCATCGGCTCAGTCACTGGCTGGCCCGCAAGATACCAAATCAGCATTGCCAAAAGCAAGCCTGGAATCATCATGACCCCGCCCATAATCAGGGTTCTCAACAGACGCATATCACTGCCAGAAAGGGGTGAGTGATGAATGTGTGGTTTGAATACCTTCACGCAAGACGTTGAGACATTTCCTCACCTGTGAGTGAATTTAGAACATTTTGAGATTCAATCCAGCCTTTACGTGCTGCCATCACACCATAACTTATGTCCGCTAAACCACGAATCGAGTGAGCATCTGGATTGATTATGACAGGTACACCTAATCCCTTGGCGTGTTTACATAAACGCCAATCTAAATCCAAACGATACGGGCTTGCATTCAGTTCAACGGCTTTCAAACGCCCATCATCGTTATGTTCTGCCATATGTTCAAGAACAGCAAACAAATCCACTTCATAGCCATCTCTTCCTTGCAATATTCTTCCGGTTGGATGGCCAAGAATTGTTGTCGAAGGATGGTCAATACATTGCATCAATTCTTCAGTATTTTGAATCTCATCACGAGCAGTCCATTTCGAAATTGCGTGGACTGAGGCAACTGTGTAATCCAATTGAGACAAGACCTCATCAGGATGGTCCAATTTTCCACCTTCGAGTATGTCGGATTCTACACCATGGAATAAACGGAAATCAACACCTTCCTCTGCCCAAGCACTGTTGTATTCTCGAATTCTAGCACCTTGCTGCAATAAATCCTCAGCACTTGCTCCGTTTGCAATTTTGAGAGTGGGGGAATGGTCGGCAATACCCAACCAATTCCAGCCCATTTTACGTGCAGTATCGGCCATTTCTTCTAGAGTTGCCTCGCCATCAGAAAGGGTGGTGTGATTATGCAGTGCTCCGCGAATATCTTTTCCAGTGATTAACGAAGGTAATGCGGAGGATTCAGCAGCCACAAGTTCACCCGTATCTTCTCGTAATTCAGGCGTGACCCATTCAAGATCTAGGTGACGATAAATTTCGATTTCATCGTTGGCAGGAAGTGAAAACTGTGCAGCGGCCATGCCTTTCAAGTCGCCGGCCTTTTCATCAGGAATCAATCCGAATTCATTGAGTTTCAAGCCACGTTCAATGGCTCTTTGCCGCATGGCAATATTGTGTTCTTTACTGCCGGTGAAATACGCCAAGGTGAATGGAAAAACTTCTGGAGGTACCAATCGAACTTGAGCATCAATTGTTCCGCCGCTTTCCAATTGTTCGTAATCATCTCCTCCGATTGCATCTAATACATTCGGGTCAATATGGCCAACAGTAAATCCACCTTCAAAGACGCTCGTATCAAGAATTATACTGATTTTAGAATCCCCTGCCCCTTTGACATCAGCGATTCCAGGGAGACCAAGAATGGCTTTCGATACCGCTTCATGATGCTTGTTTTCTACGGCTACTACCAAGTCAAGGTCGCCAATTGTTTCTTTGCGTCGACGAGCACTTCCCGCTAATTGTGCCTTTATCACTCCATCAAGTGCTGCAATTTTTGATTGAAATGCTTCACCATACATCAAGCCAACATCAAGCCTCCGTCGTGCTCTAAATCGTGCAAGTAATTCGATACCATCTAGCATCCGTTGTTGTGATTTTTGGCCAAACCCCTTCATTGGGGCAATCAATCCATCAAGGGCAGCCTGTTTTAGGGTTGCAACTGAATTGACTCCAAGTTCTTCATTCATTAATTTGATTCTTTTTGGTCCCAGTCCAGGTATGCCGAGCATTTCTATCAAACCTTTTGGAGTTTGTTCATGCAAGTTCACCCAATCATTTGGCCAGCGCCCTTCGCCTATAGCTTGAGTTAGTGCAGAACCAAGACCCTTTCCAATACCCTTGATATCAAAAAGGCGACCAGTAGCCACTAACTCCCCCAAATCTTCAGTTAGTGAGCCAAGCATGCGGCTAGCGTTTTGATAGGAGCGAACACGGAATACATTGGCCCCATTTAGTTCGAGTAGAACTGCAACTTGGTGAAGAGCCGAAGCGATTTGGTTGCGAGAAAAATAGGGGGGGCCACTCGGTCGAGCCTTCGGGAGTACAAATCCGCCACCTGCCATAATGGATGATACGGTCGACCCTTCTCAAACATTACTCTCCCTCAATTATGTCGAAACTTCATGTTGAAGAACCACAAGCCACAGGGTCCTTCATGGTCAGCGTCGATTTCATCGAACATTTGGCAGAATCACTTTGTGGTATTTCAGTAATTTTGTTCACATTTATCGCTACCTTTTCACGTTCTGAAAAAGCAGAATACGTGGTCCAGAATTTGATTGCCATTTTGCTCATAGCAGCAGCAATTGTATTGTGGTGGCTCTCCTTATCAGGGGGGGAGTTATGGGGTTCAAACTATCTTCCAAAACCACTGTCATTGGTTTGTATTGTCATTGCGATTTCCGCTCGAATGAACATCAAGGGCGAAAATATCTCTTTTGGAGCCAATCCACATACAATCGGGAACTCTAATGAGGACGAGTAATCAAACGATTTCACCGCGTGGTTTCGATGATTCGGATTCGACAGGTTTAGTATTTTCATTTTCCTTTGCCATTTTTTGGTCGATAAATGTGCGCATGTATTCTGGAAGTTCACCGTTGACAAAAATCACATCATTGATGTAATCCAGTTTTTTGAGTGAATAGTAAATTTGCATCGCAGTCATTGGAGTCGATGAACAACCATTGCACCCACCATCGAGTGAAAGCATAATGTTTCCATCGGTTGTATCCAAAACCGTCACGATTCCATCATGTTCATCCAGAATCTCTTGAACTGGGCCAATTTCAGCCAAGACCTCCTCCGCAGTGATGCTCATCATTCAGCGCTGTGCACCTCTCCCCTTTCAACAATTGCTTGGCAGTATCGGTTTTCAAACCGCTTCGGCGTGATGGTTGAACCATCAAAAAGCAGTACAGGGTGTGTTTTGGGGGAACCACTTATGAGGGGTTCTTTGGTCGCCGGAAACACAGGTGTTCTATAATGATGGATAATATACCAATGATTGCCGCAGGTGCAGGTCTTGTCGGACTTGTAATTGCATTTATGCTGTATCAACAAGTAAACAAAGTGAAAATTGACAACCAAAAAGTTGCCGAAATTACAAAAGAAATTCAAGAAGGTGCCATGGCGTTCCTTGTTGCTGAGTACAAAGTTCTCGCAATCTTCGTTGTTGTTGTCGGTGCTGCACTGACCCAACTCAACGACATGAATACCGCTCTTGCTTTCTTCGCAGGTGCATTCGCTTCAGTTGTTGCTGGTTTCTCAGGTATGCGTTCAGCGACTTCGGCAAATGGCCGAACCACAATGGCTGCTAAGAACGACGGCAAAGCCGGAGCATTGGCAGTTTCATACAATGGTGGAGCAGTCATGGGCCTTTCAGTAGGCGGTCTCGGTCTTCTCGGAATTTCCCTTGTTGCATACTGGCTTGGTGCTGGTGATGCTAACCCTGACCTTTCTGCTGCAGCAGGATTCGGTATGGGTGCTTCATCCATTGCTCTATTTGCTCGTGTCGGTGGCGGTATCTACACCAAGGCTGCTGACGTCGGTGCTGACCTTGTCGGTAAAGTCGAAGCAGGTATTCCTGAAGACGACCCTCGAAACCCTGGTGTTATCGCTGATAACGTTGGAGACAACGTTGGTGATGTCGCTGGAATGGGTGCGGATATCTTCGAATCTTTTGTTGGTTCAATCATCGCAGCAATGATAATTGCAAGTTCCGATGGATTCGGTGGCGCGGGTTTCACTGGTGCATCTGATTACATCATGATGCCAATTATGCTCGGCCTCATTGGATATGTGGCTTCTATAATCGGAGTGTTCTCCATGTTCGTTCTCAAGAATGGTAAAGATGCAGCAGCAGCACTTCGAAACACGACTTTTATTGCAGCAATTCTCTTTTGGGCTGGCGGTTATTTTGCCATCAATCAAAATTTGATTGCAGTCGAAATCGGCGTTATGCACTCCGTTGTTCTGGGCAGTGTTGTTGGAATTGCTATTGGCCTCATCACCGAATACTATACTGGAATCGAACCAGTGTTTGGAATTAAGACAAAGGCGATCCCTCACATCGGTGAAATGTCAAAGACAGGGCCGGCAACCAACGCTATCGCAGGCCTTTCGGTCGGTATGATGTCCACATTCATCCCAATCCTCTTAATTGCTGGAGGAATTCTTGGTGCGAACTACTTTGGTGGAGATGAATACGGACTCTACTGTATTGCAATGGCCGCTATGGGTATGCTTGCTACAGTCGGTGTCACAATGACCGTCGATGCTTACGGACCAGTTGCTGACAACGCAGGTGGCATCGCAGAGATGAGCGGTCTTGGTGCTGATGTTCGTGCCATTACTGACGAACTTGATTCAATCGGAAACACAACCGCTGCAGTCGGCAAAGGATTCGCAATCGGTTCAGCAGCTTTGACTGCCCTTGCTCTGTTTGCAGCATACACCGCAGCAATCACTGGGGACTTAGATTTGACACTCACCAACCCGATGGTCGTAATAGGTCTACTGATTGGTGGAGGTTTGCCATTCGTAGTAGCAGCAATGACCATGACCTCAGTCGGAAAGGCTGCTGGTGAAATGGTTGTCGAGATTCGACGCCAATTCAAAGAAATCCCTGGCCTTCTTGAAGGCAAGGAAGGCGTCAAGCCTGATTCTCAACTCTGTGTTGATATTTCAACCAAGGCCGCTCTACGTGAGATGGTCGGACCAGGTGTTGTAGCAGTTCTTGCCCCAGTCATCGTCGGTATGGCGCTGGGTTGGGATGCACTTGGAGGTCTCCTCGCAGGTTCTCTTGTCACAGGTGTTCTCATGGCTCTATTCATGGCAAACGCTGGTGGTGCTTGGGATAATGCCAAGAAAGCAATCGAACAAGGACATATCGATGGTGCAAAGAAAGGTGATGCTGCTCATGATGCGGCAGTTATTGGCGACACTATTGGAGACCCATTCAAAGACACATCTGGCCCCTCACTCAACATTCTCATTAAGTTGATGTCCATTGTTGCAGTTGTTCTTGCCGGAACTGGCAAACTAACTCAGACTGGACTTCTTTGAAGACTTCTTGAGGCGTTAGACTCATGAAGAACGCCCGACAGGGTCGTTCATGGGTCCTCGGTTACAAGCCAGCATCATGCTGTTGCTTTTGCTTTGCACAAGTGCATTGTCAGGCTGTACAACGGGTTCTCTCAACACCTCCGGTAACGATACCACAACCGTGGAACAAAAACTTCTCCCGGAATGGGCCGTAGGTGATTGGTGGCTATACACTTTCGAGACTGCCCAATTTGGTGAAGATACAGCACGTTTAGTGGTTACAGAGATTGATGAGGGCGAGAATCAGTACATGCTGGGTATCTCCTCAGAAAGAGAAGCGCAAAGACATGCAGTCATCAATCATAATCCATTCTTGGGCCGAGTGATTATTGATGATTTAGCAGTCTATGAAAACGGCGAGCCCCAATCAGTATTCAATTTCCCTTGGAATAATGGTGATACCTGGCAGTTTACTTTGCTCGGGGAATCATGGATGGCGGAAACCACTGGCTCCATCAATGGAATGGCGGTTGTAAAGGCCAGTAGCAGTTCAGGTCATTCTCTTGAATACCACTTTGATGGTAGTAATGGATTCATTGACTACTTTGAATGGTTAGACCAGAATGATGAATTACAATTCCGAATGTCATTGACTGACACAGGTAGCGATTATAGTGGCGAGGCTTGGTTTATTCGAGCCACTGACTTGAAAGACCGTGTATTCGAGGGGCCTATTGATGGTGAAGTTACAGACACTTTCGTAGATAGTAGCCACCCCTCGGGTATTGATTTCAACTATTATGTATTCTACATCGATGTTGCAATCCCACAAGGTGGGACTGGGACTTTATCGGTCAAAGACCATGCCGGAAATAGTATTTTGACTCGAACCTATACGGCAGGAACCCAATCTCAAGAATTAGCAACAATACCAAGTCGTACCGATGAATACACTCTGGAAGTCACTCTTACCGGTGGACAAAGTTCAATCCACTTCATGATTGCAGGTGGAATTGAAAACTACTGGGAATTGTGAGGCGATACCTTGCCAACTCTCATCATGATGCACGGAATGACTGGTGATGCCAGCATGATGCGGCCATTTGCGGAAAAAATTCTCCCCGAAGGTTGGACACTTATCGTTCCTGAAGCACGTTACACACATTCTCTTCGTGGCCGAACTTGGTGGCGATATGAGGATGAAGATGCAGATGCAACACGTCGGATGACGCTCTCTCGTAGAGAACTCATCGATGTTGACTCTTCACTCTCACAACTTGAACAACTCATCGCTGAACAAGCACCACTTGGGCCGTTGGTTGTTGGTGGTTTTTCTCAAGGTGGAGCAATGGCTCAGGAAATGTTGCAATTGCCACTTGCTGACCGAATTGTTGGTGTAGTAGCCATGGGGACTCGTTTGGTTCGAGAAATGGAACTGCGGATTCGGCTTGCTGAATTAGAACCAAAGCATCTTTTTTGGATGCATGGCGAACGTGATCTTCGGGTTTCTATCCAAGATGGTTGGGCAGTAGCCCATGTGTTTGAATCAGCCGGCTGGGCAATGGAATTAATTGAACACCCAAAAGGTCACATGATTCCCATGGAACACCATGCTGCATTGAAAGAATGGTTAACTGCGCTGTCGCAAATAAGGTTGTAATTGGTCATAACCGCCGATGAATACAGTTTGTTCATCTTTGATATCAAAAATTACTGGAACCGTTCGATGACCTGTAGCCTCTACTATGTGTTGGCGCAAATGTGGTTGTTCATCAAAATTGAATTCGGTAAAGGATAGTTGGTGACGCTCAAGCAAACGCTTTGCAGCGCTACAATAGTTACAAAAATTCCCGGTATATATCAAGAATTCAGTTGAACTTGATTGAGCATGTTCAAGAAGTATATTGGGGGCCATAGAAGTTGTTCTTAACCTGCCTATTTGAAGCTATGCACTGAAAGTCATCACTTCATAAATGGAATTTGTAGTATTCTTTTTGAGTCCTTGTTCAAGAAGTTGAATTCTATCATCATCGCCTAGATTGTGTAATCGAAGAATACGGGTATTCACTCCTTGTTGTGCAGCAATTCGTCCCAGGGTTTCAGCAGTGAGGCTGCCAAATCCATGGATGCCGTCAGGACATGCGCCGTGGAGGTGTGTTGTATCAACTCCTTTTCTTCTTTCACCTGTGGTTGAAGATTGGTCAGTTACAATAATCAATGTTTTTACTTGGCTTACAGCAATTTCATCCAAGGCACTTCTAACTAGTGTGATTGTTCCTTCAAGACGTTTTCGATAGTCTTGGTCTTGATTATCATAGGTCTCAATAACCATTGCATCAGCTGCTTTAGCATGTTCAACAAGTGTCCAACCCAATGAGTTCAATCGAGAAGGCACCTCTCCTCCTGGGCCGATGTATCGGAGGGCGGGCATGTTTGCTCCACACATAACTGAGCCATGTTCTTTCCGTAAAATCAAACTGTTTTGAATGCGAAACTACTATGTGAAAGCGGAAAGATAACACTCTCCATGTCTCTTGAGTTCCGTTTGCATAAACGGAAGGATAAAAAGACCAATCGTCTACCTCTTTCCATGGTAGCGGAGCGTATGCGCAGGCTAGGAGCATTTGCCGCACTAGCAATGTTCATCTTTTCCTCTCTTTCTACATCTCAGTTGATGCTATTAGAATTGAATTCCTCAATGGATGATGACCCTCAATTTTCCTCTGCTCGTTCCGGTAATGATACAGATTCTGACGGTATTGATGATGTTGATGATATCTGTGCGAATGGAGATACCGGCTGGACCTCAAATGCAATAACAGACCACGATTCTGATGGTTGCCGCGACTCAACTGAAGACACCGATGACGATAATGACGATCAACCCGACTCTTTCGATGACTGTCAAACTGGGAATTTAGGTTGGAATTCTTCAACACCAGGAACGGATTACGACGATGACGGTTGCCAAGATTCCCTTGAAGACCTAGATGACGATAACGATTCAGTCAATGATACCTCAGACACTTGCCAAACTGGTGACCGAGGATGGACTTCAACTTCGAGCAATGACTATGATTCCGATGGCTGTCAAGATATTTCAGAAGATTTAGATGACGATAACGATTCAGTCGTTGACACCTCTGACCTTTGCACACCCGGTGAACTCGGTTGGACTTCAACCTCATCGACAGATCATGATGGTGACGGATGCCAAGACTCAAGCGAAGACGACGATGATGACAACGATCAAGTTGTTGACGATGATGACTCGTGTACACCGGGGGATATCGGATGGACCTCATCATCTGGTACAGACCACGACGATGATGGTTGCCAAGATTCGGGTGAAGATACCGATGATGATGATGATGGCATAACCGATTCTTTAGATGGATGCAGTGACGGTGACCTTGGATGGACGCCAGATAGTTCTACCGATTATGATACTGATGGTTGCCAAGATTCAACCGAGGACACCGATGATGATAATGATGGAATATTCGATGGTCCTGACCAATGTGAGAAAGGCGATTTAGGATGGACTTCCTCTTCATCAACTGATTATGACTCCGATGGTTGTCAGGATGGTACATCTGAAGACCTCGATAGAGATAACGATGGTATCAACGACGGTTCTGATAATTGTAGTTCGGGAGACTTGTTGTGGCTTTCTTCGGGAAGCACTGATCATGATACTGATGGCTGTCAAGATTCGGGTGAAGACCTCGATGATGATAACGATGGAGTGGCGGATTTGCACCCTGATATGTGTCTCTTAGGTGACCTTGGATGGACCTCGACCCCAGCAACGGATTTCGATGGCGATGGTTGCCGAGATTCAACCGAAGACGACGACACCGATAACGATGGCATTGATGATGTTGATGATGAGTGTAATTCCGGAGACACCGGTTGGTCTTCAACACCAACAACTGACCACGACAATGATGGTTGCCAAGATTCGGGCGAAGATACCGATGATGATAATGACGGAATAACTGATTCCTTAGATGATTGCAGTGACGGTGACCTTGGATGGACGCCAGACAGTTCTACAGATTATGATTCAGACGGTTGCCAAGATTCAAACGAGGACCTCGATGATGATAATGACCTCGTGGATGATGATGTTGATACCTGTGAGAAAGGTACACTTGGCTGGACATCAAGTCCTTCAAGTGATTATGATGGAGACGGATGTAAAGATTCCACAGAAGATAATGACCGAGATAATGATGGAATCCTTGATTCAAGCGATGTATGTCCGCAAGGTGACCTTGGTTGGACATCAGGACCTTCAACCGACCATGATTCCGATGGTTGTCAAGATTCAGGTGAAGATAACGATGACGATAATGATGGGGTCCTAGACAACGCCCCGGATGTCTGCCAAACCGGTGACCTCGGATGGATTTCTTCTTCAGCTAACGACCGCGACGCAGATGGTTGTCAAGATTCAACTGAAGACCCAGATGATGATAATGATGGTGTCCATGATACGATAGATGATTGTCAGAACGGGGACATGGGATGGATTTCTTCTTCAACAACAGACCATGATTCGGATGGCTGCAGAGATGCTTCTACTGAAGACCCAGATGATGATAATGACTCTGTTCTCGATGGTGTCGATACTTGTGACAAAGGTGAAACTGACTGGACACCGTCAACCCTGAACGACTATGATTCGGATGGTTGTAAAGACGATGTAGAGGATAATGATGATGACAATGATGGTGTTATTGATTCAAATGACTCCTGTGTTAGAGGCGACCTCGGTTGGACATCGAACGCAACTACAGACAATGATGGTGATGGATGCAGAGATAGTACCGAAGATTTTGATTCCGATAACGATGGAGTCGCAGATAATATTGATTCTTGCCCTCAAGGGATAACAGGATGGTCATCTTCATCTTCGACCGACTATGATTCAGATGGTTGTAAAGACACATCTGCTGAAGACAACGACGATGATAACGATGGATACAATGATTCTGTGGATGATTGTCCTACTGGAACAATTGGTTGGACGCCGACTCCTTCGAATGACTATGACTCAGATGGTTGTAAAGATGACACGATTTTTGACACTGACGATGATAATGATGATCAACCCGACCCCTTCGATGACTGTCAAACTGGAAATATGGGCTGGAATTCTTCAACACCGGGGACGGATTACGACGATGACGGTTGTCAAGATGCTTCAAGTGAAGATTTAGACGATGATAACGATGAGGTAGAGGATTTGCACCCTGATGATTGCCAATTTGGAAACTTGGGTTGGATTTCCTCTCCAACAACAGACCATGATGGCGACGGTTGTGAAGATGCTTCAAGTGAAGATGACGATGACGATAATGACAATATTTCTGATTCCCTAGACGATTGCCAATTTGGTGAAGGTTCTTGGATTCCATCTCCTTCAACTGATTATGATTCAGATGGTTGCAGGGATGCGACCGAAGACCTCGATGATGATAACGACGATGTCGACGATGTTGATGATGAATGTCACTTTGGCGACTTAGGATGGATTTCATCACCAACAACAGATAATGATGGCGATGGTTGCCAAGATAATTCGATTGAAGATGATGATGATGATAATGATGGAATCTTAGATTCACTCGACGATTGTCAAGATGGAGATGTAGGATGGACGCCCTCATCAACCACTGATTACGATTCCGATGGTTGCCGAGATGCAACAGAAGACCCTGATGATGATAACGATGATGTCAATGATGATGTTCCAGATGTTTGTCAGACTGGTGAATTGAATTGGATTTCAACTCCAGCAACAGATTACGATGGCGATGGTTGCCGAGATGCGACAGAAGACCCCGATACCGATAACGATGGAATCAATGATGTCGATGATGATTGTAATTTTGGTGAATTAAACTGGGTCTCGAGTACATCAACGGATTGGGATTCTGATGGATGTAAAGATGATTCAATCGAAGATAACGATAATGATAATGACAGTATTCCAAATTCATCAGATGAATGCCCAACAGGCATTATCGGTTGGACACCAACTCCTCTCAATGACTACGATTCCGATGGTTGTCGAGATGTCGATGAAGACCTCGATGATGATAATGATGGTGTCGCTGATGATGACGACGGCTGCGCTACAGGCGATTTGAATTGGACTTCTGATGCGACTACAGACATCGATGGTGACGGTTGCCGAGATTCAACAGAAGATTCCGATGATGATAATGACAGCATCGGAGATGGTAATGACAATTGTCCTAACGTAGCGAATACAAATCAAGCAAATCATGACTTTGACTCCGAAGGCGATGCTTGTGATGATGACGATGATAACGATGGTGTCGACGATGACGTTCCCGACAATTGTGTTCGTGGAGCACTCGGTTGGACTTCTTCCAGTTTGAACGACCATGATGGCGACGGTTGTCGAGATTCTGATGAAGATACCGATGACGATGGGGATGGGATTTCAGATACCTCAGATGATTGTACTCCTGGTGAAATTGGTTGGATTTCAAACGCTGTAACCGACCACGATTCAGATGGTTGTCTCGACCAAAACTCCGGTAATGCTCTCGAAGAGGATGACGACGATGATGATGATGGAATGCTCGATGGTCCTGACGTATGTGAGAAAGGCGATTTAGGTTGGACTTCAAACAGCGTCACAGATTATGATGGAGACGGTTGCCGAGATGCTGGTGAGGACACTGACGATGATGGAGATGGAGTTTCAGACTCTTCAGATAGCTGCCTTCAAAGTACGGTGGGATGGATTTCAAACTCCACAACTGATAATGACGGTGATGGCTGTGAAGACGGTAATTCTGACCTTGATGATGATAACGATGGAGTCC
This sequence comes from Methanobacteriota archaeon, assembly GCA_018662825.1. Classification (GTDB taxonomy): domain Archaea; phylum Thermoplasmatota; class Poseidoniia; order Poseidoniales; family Poseidoniaceae; genus MGIIa-L1. The sequence continues at coordinate 47,913 of JABJFI010000002.1, forward strand.
TCGACGTCAATGATAACTGTCAATTTGTTCCAAATACAAATCAAGCCAATTATGACGGCGATTCCGAAGGCGATGCTTGTGATAACGACGATGACAATGATGGAATAAACGACCCCTTTGACGTTTGTGTAAGAGGTGAGATGGGATGGATATCAACTCAATTTACTGACCATGACAGCGATGGATGCCAAGATTCGACAAACGAGGATCCCGATGACGATAACGATCAAGTTAACGATGTTAATGATGATTGCCAACTCGGTACCGTAGGTTGGATTTCCTCTCCAGCAACCGATTATGATAGCGATGGCTGTCAAGATAGTGGTGAAGATTTAGATGATGATAATGACACTGTTCCCGATGTGATTGACCGCTGTGCAACAGGGGAAATTGGATGGACTCCAACGCCTGCAAATGATTACGATTCTGATGGTTGCCGAGATGCAACAGAAGACCTAGATGATGACAATGATGGAATCAATGATAACATTGATGTAAACTGTCAGAAAGGCGACCTTAACTGGATTTCAACTCCAGCAACCGACCATGATTCGGATGGTTGCCGAGATGCTGGTGAAGACCTTGATGATGACAATGATACTAAAGCAGATGTAAGTGATGATTGTCGCTTGGGAGAACTTGGATGGATTTCAACTCCTGCAACCGATTATGATGGTGATGGTTGCCGAGATGCCACTGAAGATGACGATGACGATAACGATACAGTTTTGGACCCATTGGACGATTGCCGTTTGGGCAACCTTGGTTGGACTTCTAATCTTACCACAGATTGGGATTCGGATGGTTGCAATGACCTTTCAGAAGACGATGATGATGATAATGATGGTCTCGGAGATTCGCAAGACCAGTGTCCAAAAGGAGATATCGGCTGGGGCTCATCTGGCCCAGGCCAAGGTAATGCGCCTGATTATGACGGAGACGGTTGTCAAGATGCTCTTGAAGACTTGGATGATGACAATGACAACGTTTTGGATGATGTAGATAGTTGCCCGCGTGGTCTTGAAATGATGTATCACATGCCATTAAGTCCTCCATGGACTGATTACGATGGTGATGGTTGCATGGACCAATTGCATGACGGGATTGAAGAAGACCTTGATGATGACAATGACGGGGTTCTTGATGTGAATGACAACTGCTCGATGGGGGACTTGGGATGGATTTCGAATAAAATTACGGATAATGATGGGGATGGTTGCAAAGACGCCTCAGAAGATTATGATGATGATGAAGACGGCATCGATGACATTGACGACCAATGCCCCCGAGGGGAAGTTGGATGGAGTCAATCAAATTTGACTGATTACGATAGCGACGGTTGCCAAGATATTAGCGAAGATGATGATGACGATAATGATGGCATTCACGACTCGAATGATTTGTGTCCGAAAGGAGAACTCAACTGGTCGTCGACTGAAGGTGAAGACTATGATTCCGATGGCTGTCGTGACTCTACAGAAGATTTAGACGACGATAATGACAATTTGCCAGACCTGCTCGATAATTGCTCAAAAGGTAATATGGAATGGACATGGCCTTCACCAGCGTTTGATTACGATAGTGATGGATGTTTGGACATTTTAGAGGACCTCGATGATGATGGTGATGGATTAACGGATGAACTTGATTTCTGTAAAATGGGTAACCTCAATTGGACTTCTACACCATCAACCGATTATGATTCGGATGGCTGTAAAGATGCAACAGAGGATTCAGATGATGATAACGATGGAGTTTCCGATTGGCAAGACTTTTGCTCTAAGGGTGAAATGCTTTGGCTTTCAAATGAAGCAACTGACCACGATGGAGACGGTTGCCGAGATTTGACAGAAGACTTGGATGATGATAACGATAAACGAGTTGATACTGAAGACGATTGTCCAATTGGTGAAACCGATTGGGATTCACTTTCTCCTGATTCTGACCACGATGAAGATGGCTGTAAGGATTGGATTGAAGACCTTGACTCTGACGGTGATGGAATCGAAGATGTCGAGGATTCTTGCCCACAAGGTTCTGTTCAATGGACTTCATCAGGCTCGACCGATTATGATACAGATGGTTGTAAGGACGGAGATGAAGACCTCGATGATGATAATGATGGTGTGGCAGATGTCTCGGACAAGTGCCCACTTGGGGATTTGTTCTGGACCTCCTCACCCTCAACAGATTACGATGGAGATGGCTGTCAGGATGACTCTGAAGATGAAGACGATGATAATGATGGTGTGGCCGATCTAGCCGATTTGTGTGCTACTGGCGAACTTGATTGGAGTTCAAACCCATCAACTGACTACGACACTGACGGTTGTGAAGATGATTCTGCAGAGGATTCTGATGATGATAACGACGCCGTTCAAGATTCTCAAGACGATTGTTCTCGTGGACTTCTTACTTGGATTTCAGATGCAGTAAATGATTATGACCAAGATGGTTGTAATGATGCATCCGAAGATGAAGATGATGATAACGATGAGATTGTAGATGCACTCGACAATTGTTCGACTGGAAAATTATTTTGGATTTCCGAACCGAAACTTGATTCGGATGCAGATGGATGCCATGATGTAGACGAGGATACAGATTATGTCCCATTAGAGTTAGATGAAGAAGAGGGTGATAATCCAATATGCAACCCATATGTTCAAGATTGTTCAGAGGAACAGGTGGACAAAGCAATAATCACTGAAGAATCGACAGAAGGTCAAGTAAAACAATTGCTCATGACAATGCTTGCTTTGGCCATAATCCCTACCGCCATTGGATTACTCCTTCTGGCGTACCGAATGAAATGGTAGTGTCCTTGAGACTCATATGTTGAAAGAGGATGACCTCTTGCTTGTCTTATGGCACACATTCTCATCATGGCAGCCTCGACTGGAAAGAACCTTGATTTGGCTACGTCGTTCTACAATACTGTGTTAACTCAAGGCAATACTGCTGAGATAATCGACCTTTGTCGACTTAACCTTCCGATGTACACCCCAGAGGCAGAGAAAGAAATATCCGATATATCTTCAGTGAATAATGTCATGGAGCAACTATTAGCAAGTGATGCACTGATTGTATGCGCTCCTGAATACAATGGGTCAATACCGCCGGTTCTCAACAACCTAATTGCTTGGTTATCAGTTCAATCAGATGATTTTAGGATGTTATTCAATCGAAGAAAAGTTGGATTAGCAACGGTAAGTGGTGGTGGAGGCCAACATGTCATCATGAGCATGAGAATGCAATTTTCCTTTTTGGGCTCAAATGTACTTGGGCGTTCTATTGTAATCAACAAAACGAAATCATTCAACCAGCTTTCTCTTGATGCAATGGCGACAGAGGTGCTCAAATAATGCAGAAAAGAACCTTACGAATGACTGCACCTACCCACACAGTACTCGAAGGCGGGGGTTTTCCTGTAAGAAGACCTTCAGCAATGGGTTCACTGATGAGTCCTTTTTTGCTCTTGGATGAAATGGGGCCGGTTCATTGGGAGCCTGGGCAAGCGATTGGAGCCCCAGCCCACCCCCATCGTGGATTTGAGACAGTGACATACATGATTCAAGGGGCTATGAAGCACGAAGACAGTGCAGGAAACAAAGGTGATTTGAATCCAGGAGATGTTCAGTGGATGACTGCAGGCCGAGGAATTATACATTCCGAATTACCTCAAGATGATTTTCTCAAACAAGGAGGTGTAAGCCATGGTTTTCAAATATGGGTGAATCTTCCTTCGAAAGACAAAATGATGCAACCTCGGTATCAAGAAATATCTTCAAAGCAGATACCAAAAGTAACTTCTGAAGATGGTAAAGTTTGGGCAAATATCATTGCAGGCTCAACTTTAGGTGTTCAGGCAGTTATTGACACAGTCATTCCAATTACCTACATTCACATGAAAATACAGAAACAAGGTGCTCATTGTCAAGCAATTGAGCAAGGCCTCAATGGTATGATTTATGTTTTCGGTGGAACGGTACACATTGAAGGTAAACCAGTACATGATGGTCAACTTGGTCTATTGACTGATGGTGATGAAGTGATATTTGAAGCACAAGAGGATGATGCCGAATTCTTAATTCTTGCCGGTCCAGAATTAAATGAACCAATTGCACGGTATGGACCGTTTGTGATGAATAACCGTGAAGAGATACAGCAAGCATTACTCGACTACCAAAACGGCAACCTCGCTTAATCTAGGTTCTTGGAATTTCTCTTGGCATTCCACTCAAATTCTGAATGTTCTTGGCCTTGAATAATGGTCTAATTTGAGGGGGGGGTGCCTCACTTTTGCTCTGTTTTTTTGAGTATTCTAAAGGCAATACTGCATGCTATTTGAGTATAAGTGCTCGTGCCGGGATTCGAACCCGGGTCGGCGGGATGAAAACCCACTATGATGGACCTGGCTACACCACACGAGCGACAGCCGTTCCACCGACCACCCCTTGATAATGATTCGCTCTATCAAAGACGAGAGAACGATGGCTCATTCGCTCATTTCATGCTCCATTGAGGATGTTTCTAGTTCAATATTGTTCCACCATTTCCAACCATAATAAATTAGTACCGCTGAAAGAATCATCATGATGGCCAAAATAATTTCATTTTCGAGAAACCAATTCAAAGACTCAATAGCCGCATTACCATATACACCGATCAATATTGCTTCAAGTCCAAAACGTAAACCCCTTCCACATAGTCCTGCAAGCAAAAACGGCTTCTTTTCCATCTCCCCCATTCCTGCAACCCAGCCAAATACCTTGTATGGTATTGGTGAAAATGCGGCAATGAAAATGCCAAAACTTCCGTATTTGAGAGTGAGTGCCTCGATTTTTTCGAGGTGTGCTTGCTTTGAAAATCGACCGATTAACCCACGCCCCCATCGTTTTCCAATCCAGTACCCTACCAAGGAACCAGCTACCGAAGAAAGTGTAACAGTCAGCCAGAGCCAAACTACCATTGGGATGTTTCCAATCGTGTCTGCAAGCATTGGAATGTAGAGTAAATCAGGTGGAATCGGTTGGATAATTGCTTCTGTAAAGGAGACAACAGCAAGACTTGCCGGGCCAAAAACATCGAAAAAGTCGAGTATAGTATCCTTCCACGACATGAAGGTTGCTCAGTTGCCCCTCCCATGAATGTGTGGGTGTGCGGTGACTTCAAGGAGGGCATTCTTCAGTGGAGGACTTGATGCGAGTCCTTGATACAGCAGCATTACTTCATTGGCCGGTAAGTGAACTTACGGGTAATGTTTGTGCAGTGCGGCAGCAAGAGGAATTAGAACGAGTTAGTCCTCAACGCTGGATGTTGGTTCAGGCTCTTGATATCGATTGGCGAGATGTACCGCCAAACTGGCTTAATGACGCGAAAGAATGTGCTGCTGATAGTGGAGACCTACCTCGGCTTTCAGATGTTGACTTGGACGTTTTAGCTCTGGCACTCGGACTCGATATCCCTTTGGTCACTGATGATTACCGCTTACAAAATACTATGAATTCAGCGGGCAAGCAATCGCATTCAGTTGGTACCACTGGAGCAAAGCAAGTTTGGAAATGGAAATTAAGGTGCACAGGATGCCGTATTTCTACTGATGTTCCCGAAGATGTATCACGTTCTAAAAAAGGTGAAGTTGGTGATTGTGAGCGTTGTGGCTCGCCATTGGTGCTGAAGAGAAAACGCTGAACTATTCTTCAGAAGAATCCATTGACTCAAGCGCTGCTACCTTGCGTTCGAGTTCATCGACTTCCATACCAGCAGGGTCTAGACCGACAGTTCTAGCACGCTCGGCAAGAAGTTGAGAAGGGGTGCGACCACCAGCCTCAAGGTCGTTCAATGTGCGAGATGTATCGGACAATCCCTTTTGGAATTCACCCTTTGAGCGGCCCAATGCATTGGCCATTTTTGGTAAGCGCTCGGCACCAAATAATATGAAAAATAATCCAATGAGAACCGTAAGTTCAAGTGGTCCTAATCCGCCAATCATTATTCTTCCTCAACCCTTGGAGAAAGGCAGTAGTGTTGAATGCTTCGGCTAAACAGGGTGCATTTTTCTGTTTTTAGCCTCCAGAGACCGGAGGCAGAAAAGCCAATTCATCACCATCGACTAATTCAGTATCAAACTCACACTGAAGGCCATTAATGGCTACAAAGAGGCCACGATTTTTCCAATCATCAATGGCAAGAATCTGTAGGACAGTGTCAATTTTTGTAGAATATGGCAGGCTAAGTTCGTGCCGCTTCCAATTGAGTGTTTCTGCGAGTGGCCCGAAAGCAAGGAGCGTAATGTTCATGCCCCCAGCATCGTTCATGGTGATGCTTTGAAGCGGTAGTTTATCAACGCACTCGCTCGTCCTCAATGCATGGGACCAGTGATGAAAGCAACCGGTTTGTGGAAAATTTATCCTTCAGGGGAAACTTCTATTCAGGCGGTTAAAGGAGTCAATGTGAATATCGATGCTGGAGAAATGGTTGCTATTATGGGTCCATCCGGCTGTGGAAAAACGACTTTGCTCAATATACTCTCTGGAATCGATGAACCAAATTCGGGAGATGTGATGGTCAAAAATCAACCATTATTCGGAATCTCAGATGATGCTCGAACTCGTATGAGAGCCGAACATCTAGGATTTATTTTTCAAGATTTTAATCTTCTTCCAGTTCTTTCAGCAGTAGAAAATGTAGAGTTGCCATTACTCTTACTGGGAAATTCGGCGGCAGAAGCGCGCACAGGCGCCCTTTCGGCCCTTTCCTCTGTAGGATTAGAAGACCGAGCAGAACACCGTCCTGCTGAGTTATCTGGGGGTCAGCAACAACGTGTTGCAGTTGCTCGAGCCTTGGTTCATAGCCCCGCCATCATTCTTTGCGATGAGCCCACGGGTAATCTTGATTCTGCGACATCATCAGAAGTACTGGAACTTCTTCTTCATTTGAATAATGAGCGAAACACAACCTTTCTCATCGTCACTCATGACCCCATAATCGCAAAACATTGTAGTCGAACACTACGTATGTCGGATGGAGTCATCATCGAAGACCAAAGGAATTCTGAGGAGGAGTAGCACTGCTGATGCAATTGACCATTCTTTCGGTAGTGGTTGCTCTTTTGAGTACGGCATCCACGCTTGGAATAGGTCGTTGGAAACAACTTGGATTTGGGAAGATTACATTGCTAATTTTCGGTCCAGTCCTCGATGCTTTGCTTGCTTATTTTCTTCTCGATTGGCTCTCAGTTTCGGGATTGACACTATTGGCTGGTGCTTTTGCTTTCGGAATTATCAGTCATGTATTGATGCAACCCCTTCTCGTTCCACAACGCCTGGTAGTATGGCGTTTAGCAAAGCAAAATATTCTCCGAAGACGACGTCAAGCAGCGCTGCTAATGGCCGGATTAATCATCGCCTCAGCCATAATCACATCTTCGATGGTTGTAGGTGATTCCTTGGATGCAACTGTTCGATATGAAGTCGAAGGTGCATGGGGGAAAACCGATATCACGATTTCTGGATTCGACCTTTCAGTAGGGGAACGAGTGGTACTTTCCGAATCACTTGCCAATGATATGTGGGAAGGAATTCAAGAAAATTCGAAATTGTCTCCAGTTCTTGAAGGACAGCAACAAGGCTTGGTCGCCTCAGCAAGTGTTGCAACGTCAGAAGAATCTCTTACTGGTGTCACTTGGATGGCGATGAACAGTACCATTGATGGAGAGAAAGTTTGGCCGAATATAGGTTCAACGGAATTTGGAATTCGATATGCTCACTTGTATGATGCCAATTTGTTTTCCACACAAAAATTTGTTGCAGTCAATGAAGTATTAGCAGATGAGTTGGATCTAGCCATAGGTGATGACCTTGAAATTGGCTGGTATGTAACTGAGGAAAACAAAAGAATTCGAGTCGAATCTACATTAGAGGTTTTCAGCATTGTGGCCAATGAAGGTCAAGGGGCATCAGCCGGTACACAAGCTCCTGCCTTTTTCACAGACTTAGCAACTGCACAATCATTGCAACGCCATAATGGAAGCATCAATTCGCTGTACTACGCTGTAGATGATGAGCATGATGACGAAGGACATATCGAGCCAATAATTGAGGGAATTGAAGAACTTCTTGACCTACTGATTCGGGCGACCGATGTTGGGCTGAAAATCGATTCTGATGAAAACACGAATTCATTGACCTTGACATCAAGTCAAGGCTTAGGACGTCTGTCTGGAGAGTTGGTACGTGGATTACGTGGAAATCTGACCCAAATTTCACCGGATTCAAGCATGATGGAAGTCCTCCAGGTGCCGTTGATTGAACTTCTTGAAAGCGATGAACAAATACTTACACTTGCTGATTCTGAAATCACTCAATTATGGGCAGGCGAACGCGGACTGTGGCATTTTTCCCCAAGTGGAGCCGGCTTCCAAATCGATGGCAAAGGTGGCGCTTGGGTGTGGAGGGTCGATGAAGGTGGAATCGCACATGATTTTGCCTTAGATGCTTCAGGTGCATATGGTCTAATTGCAACAGACGATGGTTTAGTTGTGGGGTATGAAGGGGACCTAGATGCTGAGGAGTGGGCCTCCTATGATAGCGAAGGGCCGATGGTTTCTGTGGCATCTGATACAAACGGATGGTGGGCACTTGAGCAAGGAACTACAACTTTCAAACTTCATTCTTTTTCTCGCGATTTTGAACAACATAGCGTAACCAACCTTTCACTTTCAATGCCCTCAACTGTTCTATCCACTCAGTTATTTTTCGATGAGTACTTATTTTTGGAAATCGAAAGCCTCCTTTCTTCAAGTCGCTTTCAATCGACTGTTTCAGACATTTCGTTTTCAGAGTTGAATAATTCATCCACATGGCCTTCTGTTCAAAACCCCGTGGCCAATGCACCACTACATATGTCGTGCAATGAAGTTGCTTCGGTAACTCTACCGCAAAATGGAGACCACTGGTGCACTTTTCCCGAAGGGGTCATGCGCTGGAATTCCGATTCTGAAACACTTGAATCACTTCGAATTCCAATAATTTCGACAGCAGGTGGCTTGGGAGTCTTGCCCCAATTATTCTTGGCCTTTGGAGGCGAGCAATCTCCAGTCATTGTCGAAGAGGGGGAAGTGCTGCTGAGTCAACGACTCAATTCCTTGAATTTGTCAGCCAATGAAAGCAATCTTTGGGTGAAGGGCCTCATTCCCTACGCCTTTGGCGATAACACTGCATATCGTTTATCCTTCACTGGCACATATTCTGAAATTGAGGGAATGGAAAGTCTTTCTGACCTCGATTCGGTAGTTCTCGGCCTAGTTTCATTGAAGGAGGGAGAAATACTAGCCTCTGCGGGAGAAGATGAGCGTTCAATGGTCATCTTATCGGTTTCTGGCCAATGGAATGATTCAGTTGCTGACTCTCTCTCCGCGTGGCTGGACCTACAATCAAATTCATCCGATGCAAATTTGGATATTAGAGCAGTAAAAGTAGAGGCTGCTGCAATTGCTGAGGAATCATCCGGTATTTTGGCCGCCATGTTTTTGGTTTTCGGCACATTTACAATTGCGGCCGGAATTTTACTCGTTCTAACTATCGTGATGATGCTAGCAGAATCACGTCGCTCAGAACTAGGTACAATGCGTGCAATAGGTGTTTCTCAATCCGATGCCCGAGCGTTAGCGGTGCAGGAGGGAATAATTCTCTCCGCTTTAGCGAGTATCTTGGGCGCATGTTGTGGGATTCTACTGGCGTGGTTCATTAGTATCGGTTTCGATAATATGTTTTCATCCGTCGGTTCGAATCAATTTGCTTTTGCCTGGGAATGGACATCATTATTCTCAGGAGCAGTTTGGGGATTTCTACTTGCCGTGTTCACTCTCTGGGTCTCTGCTTTTTGGACATCAAAGTTGAACATAATTGTGGCACTTAAAGGTGGACGAATTCCCCGTTCAGAAGGGATTCCTTGGATCTTACTGCTTCTTCAAATTCTTGCATTTGGAGGAGGTTCTCTTGCATTCTTAATGTTGCTTGTACTTGGATTTGATTCAGGTTTCGCCTATTTCTTGTGGATGGTTGCAGGAGTTTGTGCCTTACTTCTAATCGTTCCTTTTTTCACCTGGGAATTGCCCATATTCTTGCGCACCAAAAACGATTTTTGGCAACATCTATGGAGAAATACGAGTCGAAATACACTGGCTATGATTGGTATTACCTTGTTGATTTGGACGGTAGGACTTTCCACTCTGGACCCAATCCGCAAGGGAATGGAGCCAGATGAACTATCTTTCATCGTTCTTGGATTGGTTGAGGTGTTTGCCGGTGTTCTCTTGTTGACCAGCGTGGCTCCACTTGTCGTAAAGCGCTTGGGTAAATCGAAAATTTTGACACGGAGATGGGGTCCTGTACTCCCAGTTTCACTTGCTTATCCTCTGGCTACGCCCGTTCGAACTGCAGTGGTGATGGGAATGTTTTCAATTACTGTATTCTCAGTAATTGTCTTGGGTGGATATGCCGAACAATTTGATAATTACACCAGTTCCTTTGTTGAGGATGCTGAAGGTGATTATGAGTTATTACTGACAGGTTCACGTTCCAGCCCAATTGAATTGTCTGAAAACATCTCGGATTGGAACCTTTCTTCAATGCATGAAGGTAATATTGATTCAGTTGCGCGGGTTCATCGTGGAGAAGTATTCTTGGAGGATGCCGAAGGTGAGCGAATGCCCTATGTTGTTCGCGGCTTTGATGAGGCCTTTGCACAACATGGAGGATTGCCACTTTACACATGGGATTCTTCACTGGGTTCTGACCAATCCGAAGTTTGGGAGAGTGTATCTTCTCGAGATGATTTGGTCCTCCTCGATGCATCGTTTGGACTTGAATCAATAACCGATGGCAGCGGTATTTCATCGCTGAGTTTTTCAATTGGAGATTCGATTTCGCTAATTGATATTTCCAACCCCGGAAATACCCGTTATGTGGAGGTTGCAGGCTTCCTTGAACAATCATCATATCTGTTCTCTGCTGGAGTTTGGATGACTGATGATGTTGTTGTCGACCAGTTTGATGGCCGCTTAACGCGAATGTACGTAAGTGTTTCAGATGAAGCCAAACCTTCTGTTTCGTTCGAGGATGAATCTATTGGTGATTTCTCTCCAACTGGGAAAAGTAAGGATGTACGCCTGGCTACTGCTGAATTAGAATCGGAACTTTCTCCATTACTCAATGCAGAAGGCGTTCAGGTGTCGATCATCTCAGATGAAGTGATGTTGCTTCAATCGTTGGTTTTAGCATTGCTCGGTATATTCGAAGGCTATCTTGCACTTGGACTCATTGTCGGTATCGCTGGAATTGGAGTGGTTACGGTTCGTTCTGTTTCTGAACGCACAAAATCCATCGGTGTACTCCGAGCTCTTGGTTATCGAAAGAACATGGTCATACTTTCCTTCTTCATTGAAGTCTCTTGGGTGAGTGTTTTAGGGATGTGCAATGGGATACTTGTTGCTGTGGGATTCCATCGAGCACTCTATACGGCGTTTTGGGAAGAACAAGGTGCGAGTTTCAGCCTTCCAATGGAGTCGATATTATACGTATTTGTTGGAGGTTGGTTCCTTGTATTATTGGCTACCTTTGTCCCTATTCAAAGGGCAGCGAAAATACCTGCATCTGCGGCACTAAGAGAGGCATAAATTGCTGATATTATTTTTTCAGAATGCTGTTTTAGTGTATGTTTGAAAATGATTTGAGTTTTTGGCGACATTTTTTACAAACGCCTCACTCCACTCACGACTATAATCGTCGGACTGAGTGGTATATATTCTTCTAATAATGGCTTATTTATGTTAAATAACCCATTTTTTGCACTCCTATAGTATAAATACGACGCATTTCGTGCGAGGGTTTACCGAACCATCGGAGGTATAGATATGCGAAAAATAACCCCTATGATTCTCGTCGCTTTGATGCTTGTGAGTGCGCTCTCAAGTTTCGATTTCGTCGAGCTAGAAGAAACTGAAGTAATTGAAGATGCAGGTGCCCGCGCGGGTGCCGATGCAGAAATGGTTGCTATCACAAACCCGAAAGAAACCGTCTGCCCATTTGGAGCAGCATGCCGTAACGTCATGAAAGTCGGCGATGAGACTAGTTTCTCATCCTACATTCAGAACAGTGGCGATACAGACATTACAGAAATGGGATACAGTGTAACTGTATACCTTTCCGATGCTAATGGAAACCCTGGCATGATTGCAAAAGATACAACAACCGGTGCTGATTTAACATGGACAAATGAAAATGTAATTTGTTCATCAGCCACCTATTGTCCATACCAATCTCTTGCTGCTGGTGGCGTCCTTGGTGGCGGTAAGCACACTATGATGGATTCTGGAGCAGACATCATATGGACTCCTGCTAAGGGATTGTATGTCGTCGAAATGATGGTCGATACACCTGATGATGCAGATGTCGGCAATGATGCTGAACAAATCTTTGTCTCTGTCGAAGACTGGTATGATATTGAACTTGAAATCGTTTGGGATTCTGGCAATGTTGCTGAAAGTGGCACTGGTACCAAAGATTGGACACTAACAGTGACCGCAGATGGTTCTGATACTTTCGATCCTCGTGAAGTCCAGGTTCGCCTCCAATCTATTGGAGATGTTTCTGCTGCACAAACCGTTGATGGAACTTCTATTGATGGCGGAACCACAAATATTTTCACTGCTGGAACTTCAATGACTGTTGATGTCGAAGAAAACGTTTCAACCGAACCTCCAACCATTACGACAGATACCCGTAATGTCCTTTCAACTTGGACACTTAGCGGTAGTTTGACTGTTGACAGTGGTGCTGGCTCTAGTGCACTATATGGAATGAAGGCTTCATTGGTGGATTATGTCCAATACGGACAATGGTCGTCATGTGTCTACACAGATTCTGATAACAATTCATTTGACAACTTCTGTGAAGAGTCCACTACGAAGGACGCATATCCTTCGACTGATACTTCCATTATAGATGGGTCTGCAGAAATCTTTAACGATATCCGAATCACTCAGATGTCGGTCGTTCAAGGCTACAATACAGATGGAACCGGCCAAGGAACCTCCTCGGTAAACGCAGAATCTGGCATTGACCTCAATGTTGGAACCTCATACCTTCACGTTGAAGTTGAACACCATGGAAGTGATCCTACTTCACTCTATGATTGGTCTGTTGACTTCACTATCGAAGATGCAGGTGGAGCAATCGTCACACAAGACAATGTTACAACATGTGACGCAGTTGACCCAGCCTACCCAATGTATGGCGCTCTCGGTGTCGGACAAGGCGCTACCTTGCAAGCATATGCTTGCACCATGGTCTCACTGAGCATGGATGGAGAATACACCTTCACTGCTGAAATTGTCAACGACAGCAAGATGGTTGACGCAAAACCTTCGAACAACGACCGAAGCATGACTTTGAATGTTCGGAACAACGCACCTCTCATCACCTCTCTTGAAGCGCTGAACGATGGCGAACTTTATCTCGGACAAGAAGGTCTTCTTTCGATGGCCGTTCAAGTGTTCGATGTCGATGACCCATCTGCAACCGACCTTGAGATAGAGTGGAGACATAATGGAACAGCCCTTCCAGGTTGTGCTCGAGCAAACATGCAAATCAGTTGCTCAGTCCTAATCATTAGCGATTATGTCGGAAATTTCCCAGTATCTGTAACAGTATATGATGCACATGGTGGAGAAACAAGCGAAGAACTCATGCTTGAAATTTGGAACGACGGCGGTTATTCTGCTTCCACTGCAAGTGGTTTGTCTGTTTCCTACTCAATGCTTTTCTTCGGAACATCTGAATACACATTCACTGTAACCGATGGCACAGCATTAACTCAACAATCTCTGCCTCAATACACTGGCCAGTATGATTCAGTTGGAGTCATTGACTTTGCTCCATCAACAACTCAAGATTCTACTGCAGTTTTGAGCCAATCAATGGATGTTCAATTCGACAAGAGCCTAGGTGCAACTTCACTATGGTATGTCCACAACAGTATGTGGCAACTACTCAGCGACGCCGTTCTGGATGTCGAAGATGACGCAACAAAGAGTATGTTCTCGCATACTTTCGCTGTAGACTCGGACTCGCTTCCACCTGGCACCTTGGTACTAATTGGTGGCGTTTTGGCTGAGGCTGAAGCACCTACTGCAAGTATTACAGCATTTAACGCTGCAGCAGGTATGTCTGGAGCTATCAACCTCAACTGGAATGTTACAGGAACTATGCTAACTGGTGACCATATCAACGTTACTTTGTGTGAAACTGTGAACTGCACAGCTCCATTTACCTTTATTGGTACTGACCAAGATAGGAGTTATACTTACTCTGGATCCAACACTGTTCACGGAACTGAATACACAGTAACCGTGGCTGTTTGTAATGAAGTCGGATGTAGCACACCTGTTGGAACTGGAACTGTCGTTGCAGACAGTGCCGTTGATGGTGGAGCAGCAGCAACGGACTTGACGATTGCAGCAGAAGGAAACGAATGGACAGTCTCTTGGACCGCCTCTGGTGACCAAGGAGATGTTGCTTCATGGAAGGTTTGTTACAACCGTGGAACTTTCACAGCAGCAGATATTGATTCAACAGTATGTGTCCCTACTACTGGAACCTCTACCGTCATCGACATCTCGACATGGACTGCTGGAACATACACCTATCACTTTACTGCAGTCCCAGTTGACGCATTGGGTAACTCGGTATCTGCTGGTTCAATGAACAGTATCGATTACCAACGTGATACTGATAATTCTAACACCGACGACGGAACAACTGTTGTTGGAGATGATGTTGAATCTGGTGTCCCAACATGGACATGGGGTCTCATTGGTGGAATAGTAGTTGTAGCTTTCATCGCAGGCGCTTTCATCCTCTCTCGTGGAGGAGATGGCGACGAAGGAAAAGATTGGGATTACTGATCCCAACTCCTAACCGATGAAGCAATCATCCCTCCCTGGCGGAGGGAAGAGCCGCTGAGGGGGTCGTTTCGACGGCCCTCTCAGCCCCTTTTTCTTTATTATGCTTACATCCTTGGGATGTTAGGTTTCACAATATTTTTCCTTGTCGATTTTCTTGTCGACATTATCTACATTTTGTGAATCAAATTCTTTGAATATTGATCTACAATATCTCTGGATTTATTTCAATAATATTTTTTGTAATTTTTTACAAACTGTACGTACCACTAATGTTGGGAAAACCCCCCCAGTACATCGATTGGAAATACAAAATCAAAGCCCAAAATCAAACATTTCGCACCCCAACTCCTATAAGGGGAACAAGGCGTGGGATGCTTTGCATACAATCCGTATGAGGTGAATGACATGTTGGGAATAAAGAATACCAAACAAAAAACTGTCTTCAACGGAATTGGCATAGCACTATTGTTGTGCGCATTGATGGCCCTTATGCCTATGGCAGGGTTCGTCGATAACACAGCAGGTGATGTGGAGTTTGTAGCTACAAACGACACAGCGGAGGAAGAATTCTTCGCTTTGCCTGATTCGAAGAAGTCAGTTGAATACGAATATGAACCATCCGAGGAACTCCTCGGCATGAGAGACCAAACGACCAAGACCTTCGTCCAAGAAGATGGCAAGTTCGCGCAATTAACGCACGACACTCCTGTCCACTTCATGGGTGATGATGGAGCATGGACAGATATTGACCTGGACATCGTTGCTACAGCATATGGCTGGGAAGTAATGGATAATTCCTTTACAACTCAATTCGCTGCTGAAATGGCAAACGGAGTTGCAGTTCAAGTCAACCAGTTCGTCGACCCAATCATTGTTGGTATTAATCCAACCTTGCTGACTATCGATGAAACAGGTACTGCTCCTCAACCATTTATGATTGCACCATCTAATGATGATGTGAAAGTAGGTGGAAACATGATCCGATACCCTGTCGCTGAAGGATATGCTCTTGACTATGCAGTCGAGAACACACAACTCAAGCAGAATCTCGTGATCAGTGAGCGTCCAGTCCTTGAACCAAACGCAGCTTGGTTCGGTTTCTCTGAAATCATGCAAATTCCAACCGGATATGCTCTTTTCCTTGGAGAAGACATGCTCGGTGAAGAAATTACACAAACTCAAGAAGCCCTTGACATCCGAAACATAGAGACCGGTGAATTGCTCGCTCAAATCCCAGTCCCTGTTGTTTACGAAGAAGGTGCTGAAGAACCTTACTTTGCAACCTACTTTATTCAAGTAGCTGGCTCACAAGTTCTTCTTTCTACTGTAGTTGAATCCGATTGGTTGTTATCTGACGACCGCGTTTTCCCACTTGCAATAGACCCCTCCATTACGACATACAGTGCGAATGGTGGAGATTGCTACAAATACTACAACCGGTGCTACGTCGGAACTTATCGATATTTGTATAAGTCCTACTCTACCAACTACTACAACCCTTGGAACCGTTACACTTTCACATCAAGCAGTGCCCTACCTACTGGTGCATCAGTGGATGCAATTTCACACCACCAATACTGGCAATACAAGAGTGGAAGTTCTGCTTCAAACTCTGTGAAAGTAAAAATCCTTGAGAACTGTGGTTCAGGATCTTCATCTTATGGATGGTCAATCCCAACTGCAACATGCTCTGGTGTTTTGTCACCAAGTGCATACTCATTTACTAGCACCCAGTACAACACAGCCAAAGCACGAAAAGTAATTGTTTCAATTCACAACAGTGCAACCTTTGACACATTGACGCCAGCTGGATATACTTGGAAGACCGCAGATATCTGCACTTCAACGTCCACTTGTACTGCAAGCACAGCTGCAGGATACATCACCAGTGCACAAAGTAGTGCGTCATCTGTTGGTGTTGGTTTGACATTCACACCGAGTGCGTACATGTATTCGTACACATACAACGGTGGAACTTCAAATTCCTACATCAAAGTAACATACTCTGGTGGTAGCGATACCGATGCACCACTTTCTGAATTCGTTCCATATTCTGGTGTCAGTTCATATATCGAAGGTTCTCGAACTTTCTTTACAACATTGATTGACAACGCTGGAATCGATACGACCTCGGCAAACAAGCCTACGCTCAACTATGCTATCGACAATGGTTCTTTCTCCAGCGTTGGTGCAACGAGCCTTGGATCTTGTTCAACAACAGCATCTTCTTGCCGATTCAGCGCAACAATCCCTACAATCTCTGCAGGCGAATACGTTGAATACTACTGGAAGTTCCAAGACCTTAACCCTACAGTGAATGTCGGATATGACCCTGTTCTAACAGGAACCCAAACCACACCTACACCTTATTATTTCGCTGTTGAAGATGTTTTGGACGCAGGAGATGACCAAAAGTTGACTGTGTTGACAACTGATGTTCACGCAGGAAGTTACTTCAATCCAAATAGCAACCAATACCTAGACCGTCAATTTACACACTTTGATGGAAGCGATGAATTCTACTTTGAATTCGACGTTTCAAGTTGCGGTACAGGTAGCAACTCGTGTTGGTACACATCCTCTTACTACTTCTACAACAACTGGGTTATGCAACACACAACTGTTGCTGGTTCAGGATTCAATGGAATGGCCTCTGCTTCGCAGCGTTCAAACCTTGAGGAGTTGCATCGAACTGATGGAGGATACCTCACAACCCATGCCAAGAATGGCCCTGGAATGAATCTCCTCTACCATTATGACTCCGGCGAAAATGCATTCGCAATGGTCGGTATCGGAAGTTCACCATCAATTAGTGAAAAATTGTCCGGCGGTTCCTCGGCTACCAATTCCTACAACTATGGATACACCAAGTCGTTCAAGATCACTCTTGGCTCGGACTATGGTGGACAAATGGGCAAGTTCTCATTCGGTAACGCTACTGGCGGTGCAGGAACAAATGCTAACAGACTTTGCGTAACCTCCAACGGGTTCACCTACTTCATGCGAAGTCCATACAGCAGTCGTGACCAGTGCTCTGGAGCTTACTACTACGCTGGAGCATACACTGGTTCTACCAACTATGCTTGGGCAGGATGGGCTCTTGGAATGGGATACTACGGTCGAATGGCAGCATCAGGCGATGTTACCTACAAGGTCGGAGGAGTTGCTCCAACGCCTGACACTTTCGATCCAGATATTACCCATAATGCACTTGCAGATTCACACAGCAAGTCTCGAACTATTTCAGCAACAATATCTGATGCTGGAGACCCACCGTCTGGACTGAATGTCAGCACAACTGCTGGTGTCGGACCAACCCTGTATTATCGTATCACACCTGATGGCGGTAGTGCAGGTTCGTGGACTTCTGAAGTCATGCTTCCTGAAGGAGGTTCATCCTTTTCAACGGCGTGTGTTCTATCAATCTGTGATTGGAATGCAGATGTCGAAGACTTGGAACGTGGAGACTTTGTTGAATACTACATGACCGCTCAAGACGAGTCGACTGTGGCCTCAACACCTAACTCGAAAACAAGTGCAACAGAATCTTTCAGTGTAGGCGATCCAAACAAGATGTTTGTCGTCGAATGGAGAGACATGCAATACACTAACAACAATGACCGTTGTACTTACCAAGCAGTCTTCTATGACGTTACAAACGAAATCGAATTCAAATATTCTGATTCTTGTAAGAACTCATACGATGCAACGACTGTTGGATTTATGGACCAAACCCGAACAAAGGGACAAACAATCCGTCATTCGACAAGCACCCAGTATATTACCGGAACAAACCCACACACCAACAACTACCGTATCTCTACGGACAGTGGAAATGGTGCTTGGGAAGCCTTTGACCGTGGAATGACTGAATTGACTAACGCTGATGCGTCTGCAATTATGGGCTCCTCTGGTGGTACCCCAAGTGGATACTATTGTGCTTCGTCCTATTACTGGAACACTTGGAAATCAAAGTGTGCTGATAACATCCAAATGCCTGATGGTTTCAACTTTACCTACTTTGGCACTGACTACAACTACACTGACAGCAATGACCGTATCCACCTTGGTCGACACGGAAACATGCACTTCATTGACAACGGTGCTTCATCTATTGTGCGAAGTATGACCACTTGGTATGGAAACATGCCTCAGTTGCCATACTCTTCGAGTAGCTTTGCTCGAGCAGGATTGATTGCTCCATACTGGTCTTACTACGGAACATACTACTGCTACCAAAACAGTGGTTCTGATTGTGGCGTATACTACCGAACCATGCCTTTCGAAGGCAAGGGAACGGATGTTACATCTGACATTACCCAAGATACAACTTGGGATTTGACAGACAGCCCAATCCGAATTAACCCAAGCAGCGATTATCTCTCGATTTCGGCTGATTTGACCATTGAACCAGGAACCGTCATCCAAATCGGTACTGGCAAGGGAATCTCCTTTGACGGTGCTTGTGATAAAATGACTATCAACGGTAACAGTTCCGACCACGTTCTTTTCGAAGGACAAAGTGGCGGAGAATGGTTAGGAATGGCTTTCACAGATGCTTGTTCAACAGGCACTGATGACCGTCACGTCTTCTCCTACGTTGACTTCAAGAACACTTCTGATGCTGCAATTGCTGCAGGTTCTCGCCACGGCTCGAGCCCAAGCAGTAACGCTAACGTTGGAAATTTCACTATGGATCATGTGACCTTCACTAATGTCGGCTCTGCTTTCTCCCACGGAAGTGGACAAGGAACAGTTCTGTCGATTAATGAATTCGATGTTACTGATGCAGATGGCTCATGTTTCAACTTTGCTGAAAACTCTGTAGTTTCACTGACAGAAGGTTCCTTGACGAACTGTAACACCGATGGTGGCTCCTCTGATGGTGCAATCGTTAACGTCGCAGGTTCGACTACAGGTTCTCTCTTCCTTGAGAACACAACAATTACCAATGCATATGTCAACTTGATTGATATTGATTTGGAAATGGTTACTGTTTCAAACGTTACTGCAACAGCAACATCGGCTCAAACTGGCGATGCAATCAGTTCCGCAGCTGGAACTGGTAGTGAAGTTATTTTGAACAACTTCGATGCTGATGACTATGCATCTGTATCTATTGATGCAATGAGTGTCGTTAAGTTGACAGATGTCGACTTCGGAACTGCAGCAATGTCCTTCTACCCAGGCGGTAGTTCGACATCCTCTGCTGCAGGCGCCTCTGGCGACAATGCAATCTTTGACGATGTCACTGGTGGAAACTTGATGATGCGTAACCTGCAACCTGGAACATTTGATGATGTTACCATCGGAGACCTTGGTATCTCAGGAGACCCAGCAACTTCGACAACATTGAACATTAACAACCTTGATGCAGGTGATGTGGCAATTTCTGGCTGTGGCTGGAATGTTATCGCAGACACCATGACCGCTGAAACTCTATCTTCGAATGGATGTTCCGCTGCTGGAAACGACATTATTGTGCATGATTCAACAATTACCCACACATCAACTACGGAACCTGCATTATATGCACGTTACACTGACTTGACTGTTGGTGAAACTGCAATATCATCAACAACTGCGGGTGTAAGCACCCACCTTGCTCAAGCAGATACCAATTCTGACATTCGACTTGTCGAAGTAACTCAGAATGGTGATGATTGTGCAGATTCATCTGGTGCAACCGGAGACTGTGACGTTGACGTCGCATCATCATCATCTGAAATTTGGTATGGTGGACTTGCAACA
The DNA here is from genome assembly GCA_018662825.1 of Methanobacteriota archaeon. Lineage (GTDB taxonomy): Archaea > Thermoplasmatota > Poseidoniia > Poseidoniales > Poseidoniaceae > MGIIa-L1. The sequence continues at coordinate 68,632 of JABJFI010000002.1, forward strand.
GTCAGCGTCTACCGAGTTGCTTTGGTTAATTCAATTCCAACAAATGTCTACAAAGGTGGTCACACTGTTTCTGCAACAGTTCTTGACAGTTCTAGTTCTGAATTGTTTGATGTTGGAAGTCACGTTACTGATCCAACACCAGGATCCACACTTGGTTCAACCAATGTTTGGGTAATTACTGGTGATGAATCAGGTAATGCTTACACCCATCACAATATCCGTGCATTCGGTCCTGCCGGACAAAACGAAACGATATGGGATACTAATTTCCCTGCAGGGAACGTTTCCAACACAACTTCTGAATGGTATCCTACTTCAGGATTTACTATTGGAAGCAGCATCGACCTTTTGCTCGAACCAGCACCTGTTGACTTCGACCAATCAGGTATGGACTGTACTTGGATGGAAAATTATGTCAGCCCAGAAAATGGTGCACCACTACCAACTAATGGTACCACTGCATCAGGCGAAACAATCTTTGAGTTCGATGGAACACCAATGACCCTTTCAGCAGACCTTAAC
>JABJFI010000001.1 GCA_018662825.1 Methanobacteriota archaeon
AATTATATGATATTATTAGCAGTATTTGATATTTTAAAAGTGGCAATTGAGGCGCAGTATTATATTTGAGGGGGATATGGGAGAAAAGAAGAGGTGTCTATTTTGAAGAACACAACATCACACAAAAGCATATCGTTGGTTGCACTATTGTTGCTCTCAATCTTAACTGGGTTAATTACCCTGCCAACAGCTTCCGCTGTTAACGAAACTAAATCCGGTATTATTTCTGGTACGGAAACTTGGACTGGTACAATGAATTTGAATGGCGACATAACTGTGGCTGAAGGAGCAAAACTCATTGTCAATGCCGGAACTACGGTTAACATTCCATACGGAAATTATATCGATGTTGAAGGTGCAATATGTATTGGAGACAGTTCATGTGGTTCCAGTTCCGGTTCGGCTGGCAACCAGGCTCGCTTTGTTTGGTCAACTCCTACTGATTATACCATCACAGGACGCTGTTTTTCCAATAGCAGCAATGATCCAAATTATAACGGCGATACTGCTTGTGGCTCAGGTATGATCATACGTTCCACAATTGACCAAGCAATTACCTCCATAAAATACGCTCACTTTGAGAATGGATATGGTGTTCCTTTCGATACAAACCAAGTTAGTGGAAAGCAATATGGCATATTGGTATTCGATGGTTCCTCTACTACCGCTACAGGGCTCACATTCCAAGATATCAACACTTCAAATATCATGGCTCTAGATTTAGCATCTCCAACAATTACGGATTCCACCTTTACCCTCGGCGTTGATGGTAATGGGTATGATGCAGCAGCAGTTAGAGCATACGGTGCTGGAGCAGGTATTCTAGGCACAATGGTTATTCGAGACTCTGTATTTACAGGTAGTACAGAACCAGATTGTGGGCAACAAGGTGGTGGCCGAAGCCTGTTATATGTCGAAAGTTCATATGTTGATTTTTCCAATCTGGATGTCAAAGACAATGCTTACGGATTGTTTTTGAAACAAAGTTCAGGTTCACTTACTAACTCAACTATCAATGTAAAATGCAGCGGCATTGATACCAACTCTCACAAAGTAACTGGAACAATTAATCACACTTTGCTGGTTAATGATAATACCATCACAACTGCAGATGGCTCAGGTATTACGGCATATGACGGAGCAATTGTCGAGGCAAACCGGAATACCATTTCTGGTGCGGCAGAAGGTTCTGGGTTTGGTATCCGTTCATCCGTTGTCACCGCAAATAACAACATCATTGGCCCGATTGGTGGCTGGAATGGATTGTGGATATACGGAACATCAGATGTAAGTGCTGAAAACAACACTATTCAGGATACAGGAAAGGAACCCGTTCTAATTGGTGAATATCACTTTAATGATCAGGGATGGAACGTCCCAACTCCAACAGCTTCACGTTTGTATTTTGCGAATAACCAAATCTCAAACAATACTGGTGTTTGTAATTCTCAGATGTATGGCGGAGACTTTGCTTGTCCGGCAATACACATGTTCATGTCATCTGCTACCCTTTATGATAACACAGTGACCAACAATGGTGGCGATGGAATGAGAATCAAAGGCAGTATAGTCAATGCTCAGCGAAATACAATGGAAGTTTCTGGATTTGCAGCCAATATTTCCCATTTCGATGACAATTATGGTAGCAAATACGGTTCTATCGCCTACTTCTCTGGCAACTCATACTCCAATGCCTCTCAAATTTACAATATTACTGAATCACGAGTTACAGTCCAATCAGAATACATTCCTGATGCAGGTGGCAATGAACTCTATCCTGTTCAACTGCGATGGCTCGGTCCTGAATGTCCGTATGTCCTCGATGAATGTTTGTTGGTCCCATCAACTGCAATCATGCCTCCGGCATTCATGCCCTTGGCTCTTGAAGTTATTGAGAACTCGACAGTTTTCTCTTATGCAAATTTACAGAATTTCGATTCTTCGAAGATCCATGTCCAAAATCAGAATTCGGCATGGGGTAGTCAAGTTCGTGAAGGTGAATTGGTACGCTACCAAGTCAAAGTTAAGAATAGCAATGTTGTAGATGCGACTGTTGTTATTCGTGACGCAACTGGACTCCCACTTTACACACTTACAACAGACGCTTTTGGTTTTACACCTGAAGTTTCACTCCCCTCTGATTTCTTACTTGACCGCAACTGGAACCATTTGGTTGGAGAAAGTAATGTGCAAATACCCGGCGTTACTGACTCCGAAGGCAATCCTGTATTCATCGATGAAGATTCATGTGCTGATGGATACGATAACGATGGTGATGCCAAAACAGACGATGAAGATGAAGATTGTGCCAGTGGCCGAGAATTGCCGTTCTATTCTGTAGAAGCCTTCAAATTTGGAAAGGGTCAAAAGGACTTCGACTTTGTTCTCACTGGCTCCATTGACGATGTTATTAATCTCAATAACCTCAAACCTAGTGTCACCGTGACACAAAACGATGGATTTTCATTTGCTACTACTGTTGCACTAACTGGAACTGCTTGGGACGGACAAAATGGTCCATATCCACTTGACTATGTAGCCTACCAAAGCCAATTCGGCCTAATCAAGCGTGTAGAAATACAACCGCCTGGTTCAACGGAATGGAACTCAGCGATTGACACATCAGGTGCTGGTGGTATAATTACCAAATCGAACCATCCATTCAAGGCATGGGCCTTTGACTGGGACATGTCTGGACACCCTGAAGGTGAAGGCGATGTAACCTTCCGTGTTCGTTCTTTTGACGGTCTCGATTATTCACCAGTTGAAGTTCGTAAATACAAACTGAACCTAGTAGCTCCTACTATTTTGGTCGATACGCCTAACGATGGAACTACTCACGACAATGGAAAAGTTACTTTCACTGGAACTTCCAGTGACCCTTACTCGGGTACTTGGGGAAGTGATATTGATTCTATTTGGTTTGATATTAATGGACCGAATGGCTACACAGCAAACTTCAATGTTCCCGGTTCAACTGCTTGGGCATATGATTGGATTTTCCAAGAACTTGAATCTGGGCAGTATGATTTCCGTATATGGGCTTCTGACAGTGATTTCTGTAATGTGAAAACTGGATGGACAGAGTGTAATTATGAAACACGTTCAATAACGGTAAACACCGACAACGCCATTCCTTTCGTTCAATTATCAGAACCATTGAATTCAGATACCCTACGTGCCAGTGAAACTCAATTGATTCAAGGTGTTGCCTTAGACAATGACGGTTTAGTGACTCGTGTTGAAATTACGATTTTTGATTTGGCCAGTGGAATAGAGGTCAACAATGGCCCTAACCCTGTGACAACCTTTGCCCAAAACGGTGCATGGCATACTACTTGGGACACATCGGACCTCATTCACGACCAACAATACGAATTGGTTGTGAAAGCCTGGGATGGAAAGAATTTCTCGATTGAAGAACGTATCAGAATTACAATCGATAATCCAAGTGATGCAGAAAATGAAATTCCTGAATTTAACTCAACTGGATGGGTTAGCACTATTACATTGTTCTGTGATTCGAATCCAACTAAGCAAGACCGCTGTAATGGTGGAATCAGCATCGATCTAACAGAACACTTTTCTGATCCAGACGGTATTGCAGGAAGCTCTACTAATGGTCTCATTTTCGATGTATTCGATGATCTAACAAACCTTGATGATGATAATTATGGAAACTATCTAACTTTCAATGCGAATGGTGTTGTGAAATATGACCCTGCATATGTAACGGGGCTATCAAACGATATTTCAGAATGGTCTCTTGTCGGTTTGATGTTTGAGGCACGAGATACTTATGACTCAGTAGCCTATTCATATAAGGTAAATATCGTCGTTGTAGAAGTTTCATTCACCGTTATGCGTGAAAACACCGGTCCTTTGGGGCCAGAAACTCCTGCAATTTTCAGTGGCCAAGGTTTACCGAACAGTTTGGTTGAAGCCCGATTCGATAGTTTGAGCGGTGTCCGAATAAACCAAACCCGTGTCAATGCCGATGCAACATGGAGTATGGAGATATCGAGCAGTCTGCTTTCGGGAATTGAAGGTGATAGCAACATTGTCTTCGAAATGGATGATCAAGTGTACTCTGCACCTGGTGAAAATACGGATACCTTATTCAAACTCAGCGTTGGAGATGGCGAAACTTCGAGTTCGAATTTAGGACTGATATTAGCAATAGTAGTTGGTGTAATCATTTTACTTGGTGCGGGGATGTTCTTCTTGCAAGTTGAGTATGATGATTTCGATGAAGATGCAGATTTGACTGCAGCAGAAGAACAAGCAGCCGAAGACCCTTATGCTTGGGCCAAAGCACGACAAGAACCTGTATCGATTCCTGCTGCCGCCGTAGCAACGACTCCTGTTGTTCAACAGCAAGTTGCCGCTGCTTCACAAGCATCTCAACACCCCGGTTGGCTATGGGATGCGCAGTCTAACCAATGGGTTGCCGATCCGAATTATGATATTGGAAGCGGAGCACAGATTGTTCAAAACATTACATACAATATTTCTGATAGTGCTATATCTGGAAATATTGGTGCTGGAGAAAAAGGTCCAGAAAACTGATTTCCGGAACAATTGTTCTAAACTTATAGGCATAACACTCTAAGAGGACTGTGGGAGAGGATAGGATATGGCTCCTCAACCAAAACCTGGAGTGCAGGAACGAATTCTTTTACATCTGCTCGATTATTCGGATTTCAAGAGTAGTGTTGAAGTGCCCTTTGCACTTTCACAGATGGGTATCGCAAATGCAGTGGCAATTGCCCGTTCAAATGTACCTCGTGCGATTGCGGGCCTAAAGGACCAAGGTCTGTTAATCGAACGTCAAGCACACGTTGCTGGAGTCTCTCGAAAGCGTAAGGCGTATTTTTTGACAGACCCCGGAATCAATGTCTCCGAAGACACATGGGAACGTTTACGCGAATTTCAATTGCGTTGCATAATGTCGGATGGCACCATCATTGCGTCAACCTTGGGAGAAATAAACGACCACCTTGAATTCTCAATGCGACCGGTAGATATTATTCGCTACATGGATGATAATTGCGTATTAGATTCTCGCGCTTTGTCGGCTGATTTGGTTGAAAGAGACCTATCAAAGCATGTTGAGAAACAACTGGTAACCTCTCTGGGCGATTTACCACGTCTGCGTCACTTCTATGGGCGGGTAAAGGAACTTGACAACATGGCTAGCCTAATTGATGCTCGTGCAACGACTCTATTGGTTCCTGGAATCGCAGGAATTGGAAAAACGACCATAGCATCAAAACTCATTGAACGCTTTATGCACCGTCGTAACTTATTGTACCATCGCTGCCAAGATTGGGAAGGTTCACGTTCTTTCTTTGAGGCCGTTGCTGATTGGTTAGCGAATATTGGAGATTCGACCTTTTCTGATTATTTAGCAGCAACTCCAGTGCCTCAACCTGCTGATGCTGCTCGTTTATTGGTTGATTCTCTTGAAGGTACACCATCATTGATTGTTATCGATGATTTCCATAAAGTTGCAGATACAACTCTGCATCAAACATTCCAAGCAATGTCATTGGCATTACTCGGAAGTGAAGAGGAAATAGGATTAGTCATCTTTTCACGCTCATTCAAACCCGTTGTTCCTGCAAAGGATGCAGAGGGTCGAATTGCTAGTCTAGTTCTCCCCCTTGATGGATTAGATTCAGATGCTGGTCGTCAACTATTGAGCAGTTTTGAGGACCTTGGCGATGAACAATGGCTCCATATACACGGACTCTCAAGAGGGCACCCTCTGGTTTTAGAACTCATCAATAGGGGGGCGTCTGCAGGCGCATTCCACGAAACACTGGAAAATTATGTGGCTGTAGAAATTTTTTCCAAACTCAGTGCTGAGCAAAAGCGTGTACTTTCTGCACTTGCGATTTATCGTGAACCTGTAGCATTGAAGGCATTGGCCGAACAGGGTTTGGATACCGATGAACTTGATTCCTTGGTTGAACAAGGGCTTGCCCGACAAGGTGATATCGACCATTATGATGTTCACGATTTAATTCGAGAATTTCTTTTGCGCAGTCTCGATGAGAATACGAAGAAGGAATTCCATGCGAAGTGTTGTAATTGGTATGAAAAACAAAACTTCGCACCTGATATTGTGATAGAACGAATCTTCCACCTAATTCGTTCTGATAAAGGTGCAGAGGCAGCATTGTTGATTGCCGAAGAGGGTAGAGATTTGGTATCCCAAGGGCATATGGAATTACTTGGTTTGATGGATGGACTTTCACTTGATTCATTGGACAACTTGGTTCAAATGCGCGTCTTGCAACTGCGAGGTGAAATTCTTGTTCTTCTTGGTAGATTTACTGAAGCCGAAGAGGCTTTTGTTTCGACGCAAACTTTGGGAATCAAATCGAAACCAACACATCTTGATGCAGAAGTCCTGTCAGCATTGGCCGATATTTCCCTCAAGCAGGGAGATACTGAGAAAGCACTTTCAATGCACCATGATGCTCTGGAAAAATTCATTCAATTTGGAGATGCAAAGGGTGCTGCACGTTCTTACAATAACATGGGATATTTGCTTCGCAGAAAGAATGACCTTGCTAAAGCTTTGGAAGCATATGGCGAGGTAGAGGCGATTCTGAAAGAGTCAAAAGACACGGACCTCATTGGAACCCAACTCACACTTGCACGTGCCTTTATTGAATTGGATGAAATCGACCGTGCACGAGACCATGCCCTACAAGCATTCGAAAATACTGATGGAGGAGATGATGCTTTGCTGCATGCTCGTGCACAAGCCGTACTAGGCAGATATTACGCAAAAGTGGGGGATTCTGATGTGGCATCACACCATTATTCGACTGCTTTGGAAACAATGAGCCAGGCTGGAGATTTATTGTCATTAGTCGAAATTACAATTCTTTTGGGAGAAGTTTTACAGGATTCAGGTCGAGCTGAAGATGCAATGGAACATTATCGCGAAGCATTAGTAATCGCAGAAGCAAATGACTTACGGATGCAAATCGGTGAATTGCTTTCACGACTTGGTGGTGTTGCACCAGATAAGCCTAGACGCATGGAATACTTGCAAAGGGCATTATCGGTCTTTAGGGAACTTGGCGCAAAATCACGGATGCGAGAAGTCCAAGCACAGGTTCATGCTGCAGTTATGGGTCGATGAGTTATTCATTCGACTGAGGGCGGTCGTATTGCAAAGTCGTCATGCCATCCGAGTGGACAATCCAAACTGATGTGACTCCTGCGAGCACAACTGAACCTTCATGACTCCCAGCACCAGCACCAGAAATTGAAACATTTGTGTCTAGCGTACCACCTTCGTCAATTAATTCAATCGATGTATCAGTGAGCACTAGCGTCATTCGTGTTTCATCGGCTTCTGTAAGTCGCCAAGTTACCTTTTCAGCGTAATCCACAGACCCCATGCGACTTGCTTCATCTGCCCTTTCCACTGCAGCAGCAAGGTCATCCATATTGGATTGAATTGCATTTTCATTCCATCGTTCGCGTGTCGCAGTTTCGATTTCATATGCCCATAGGCTGAACATGGTAAGAAGAAGCACTCCAAGAAGGAAGGTGAAAATATATCCCAATTCTGTTGCTGCAGCACGTTGGTCCTGCTTCAATGCCATTGTCCTCAAGAGATCGCCTCCGTCATGTGTGCATTTAGGGCTGCCATCTGAAGTGTAAATTGAATTGGCACTCCATTGGTATGCCAGACTGCTTCGGATGTCGAATACGAAGGGTCAGGAACCCATCCAACGTAATCGGTGAGTAAGTCGATACGTCCGGGGAAAATAGTCCAATCTTCACTGGATTCAAGGCCATCAGCAGAAGCATCTGCAATCGCCATCCCATACGGGCTTGACCATCCGCGTCGAACCTCAAATGCTGTGGTAGATGCGAGTGATGAACGGTCAACTAATTCAATAGCTAAATTCATCGTTCCTGCACCACTCACGCTGTCTTGGGTTGGGTGAAGGGAAGGTATAGTGGCAGCAAATCTTGGACCAGGCCCCCCTCTATCGGAAGGTGGGACCACAATGTATGATTCAAATTCTGGGTGGTTGGTTACGACAGCGCCACCGACATAGGCAACTTCCATTCCAACGATTGAAGATGAAAATTGGTAACTTAGTCTAGAGAGGTGGAATCCCCAAACGGTTCCTAAATTCGCATGTGTTGAGGCACCATTGACTCCTATCAATGTGATTTGCATACTTGCAGGATGGCTACCACTCTCCCAAGCATTTTTCAAATCAACTTGACTTCTTCCACTCATTGATTCCCATGGCAGTTGAGTGGCAATCCAACCACTTGCTTGAACATTGATTGACAAGCAGCGTTGTGCGCCATCATGGTGTGCTTGGAAAAGACCGTCTTGGCCTCGTAAATTGTACAACCGTAGAGCATGACCGGCTTCAATATTCATTTGACTAATGCCTTGGCTGAGGCCCAAAGTCGATTGTGTCTGTTCATCGTAAAGAGTACCATTAGCAATCGTACTTCCAGTAAGGTTCCATTTGGCAGACGTTCCAGCTCGTGCGAGATGAATTTGGTTTGTACTTGTTCCATCCACATATAATGTATGGACTTGGCCAGATAATGCGCCGGTATCATCGGCAGGAATGACTTGCATACCCGAGCCGTTAACATCGGCTCTCCAAGAAACAAACAGGTCTCCATTTGCATCGAGCATTGGCGCTCCATCGATTTCTGCAGGTGGCCAATCAAAAACTACACTTTGATTCGGGCCAACTGAAAGGCCACCACCCCGCCATGTCACAGTTACGCTGTTTTGTCCAGGATTGGAGAAGACTACCTCGCCTTCGAGTGATGGTGCAACAAATGAGTGCCCGAGGTACTGTCCATCTATGCTGGGCCATGCAATTTGTCCAACATCTGCATCGAGGGTCGTTTGGAGTACCAAACGGGAAGGTGAACTTGTAGTTACATGGACAACTTCTGCAGAATCGAGTGTGAGTTGATGACTGAAAGTTACCCCAACACGGTTTTGATTCGACGGTAAGGCGTAATAAGAAGTCGAAGTATGGTTGGTAATAGTGATTTGATTTGCCACTTCACTCACTACATGAATTCGGTTGTTTCCACTTGGCAAAGGAAGTGACCAAGAAGTTCCAGTAGAATCTACAGGGCTTGGATCATTTGATTGCATGAGTGCAGTGCCACCTATGCCCTTAGATATCAGTAAGTGAAGTTGGTGGGAAGAATGAATTGCAATTTCTCCCGAAGAACTGGTGTTCAATATGAACATTCCATCAACCATAAGTTCGATTTCAGAAACCTTTGTGGATTGATTCCAAATTTCGACATCAATCGGTCCGAGTGGCAGTGCAAGTCCCGGCGATGCAGTCATCGATACACTTTCTGCCCATTCAGGGATAGTGAATATGTATGGATTTGCAGGGCCAAGGCGTAGGTCATCGACACATACAGCCGTATTCATTGATTCAGGGTGTCTGATTCTGAATTCGTCATCATAATCCATAGCCCCTTGAACGCGAAAACTCGTATCATCCACCCATGTGGCAGAATACCACATACTAGATTGCATCATGTTCCAATTCAGTGTTCCATCCACTGGAATCAACTCGATTTGAGTAGAATCGCCAGGCATTCCAGTTTCGCTAAGTGCTGATGTTTGATGTGAAAGAAGAGACATTTGTGAAGACATATCATGTCGCTCGATTGAACCCTCAAGTTCTTCAATAACTGGAATCATCGACACCATCATCATCGCAATGATAGACAAGACTCCACCAAATAGCAATACAGTAGCAACTGCTGCTGAAACTGCGGAATCATCTCGCTGTAGTGCCGAGTTCATCTAGAAACCTCCACTCTTTTGACATCGACTTCCAAGAACAGTTGTGCACCTTGGGTTTCTACGGTAAATCCGTCAGCACCGCTCGCTCTCAAGTAAGGTGCATAACCAATGTATGTGTCCAAAGTTCCAGAAGCTCTGTTAAGGGTATATTCTTCCAGTAATCGGTCATGGTATTGAGGGGTAATCAGGTCATTGAGAACATTTACAACTGTGAATTTAACATTGTATGCTTCTCCGGTGAACAATGTCATTGGCCCGAGTGAAAGCATGTTCATCCCGACTCTGTTCCCTGAACCTAGTGAGCCATTTATCCGAACATCATTAAGAACCAATGAAAGGCGCAGTTCACCGGTAACCAAAGTATCAACCTCTATGTTCGGAAATTGGGTGACTCTCCATGGCTCATTCGGAAATCGTTCAACTCGGGCATCATTCATCAAAGCAATCTGATGCTCGCCCATTCCCAAAAACGTTGAGATTTGAATGCCTGAGATAAGATATGTTACACTTCGATGAATTGCATTACCGTCCGCATCATAAACGGTTACTGACCTCCAATGTTGCTGAGAGGATGTATGGTTCACAATAACCTCTAGGTGTGATGATTCAAAGAGGTAATTTTCAATTCCTATTTCGGTTTCAATGGTAATGCTACGTGCAGTTTCATTCATCGAAAAAATACCCAAAGCCGTACTGTTAGCATCACGTACAACTACCGAGTCATAAGGTGTTAAATCAGCAGCAATAGTCCATGTCTCTACTTTTTCAATCGGCTGAATCATGGTAGATTGCAGAGCGAGTGTATGGCGGATACCAGTTCCATTTGGCGCACTGCCAGCAACATCGATACGGTCTTGAAACCGCTCAGCAATTCCATTTGCACTATTCCAATTTGTATTATCTTCAAAATCTGATACATAGGGGCTCAAAAAGATCCACACCCCTCCCATTATTGTAATTACCATGGCGAGCATCATGATTACTCCAAGCACTTCGCTTACCGCCCTTTGGTCCCGACGAAGGGACGGGCGCAAAACTGTGTTTGCCTGTGCGTTCACAGTCGGCACACACTTCGGCATCATTTAGCCATTGACCCTCGCACCCCCCCATAGGGGGGTGATTTGAGGAATTACTGTTTTGTCGAGTGCAGAATCTCAGACACCTCGACTTGCGGAGTCTGGCCAATGTAATGTGAGTGCTCCGGTCCATCTTGGAGAGAGATTGAAATCTCACCTGTAAATATCTCATCGATATGGTACAATACTGTCGATTCAGCAAGGTATGGCTGATTATTTTTTTCCGAGAGGTGAGTTAATGAGATGCTTTTGGTGGTAGGTGTGCATACTTGGGCAAGAAACCTCCCCGTTTGTTCATTTGACAGGTGGCCGCCACGACCACTTATTCTGTCCTTCAGAGAATAGGGATAAGGTCCATTCATCAGTCGCTCGTGGTCATAATTTGCTTCGATTGCAATATGTTCGCAACCTCGCACATGCATGACCAATTCATCAGTCCAAGAACCCAAGTCGGTAATCACCGCCGCACGTTCCCCATTGTGGCTAGCAATAAAAGCGACATTATCTGCCCCAGAATGTGGTACTGGGACTGGTAGAATTACTAGGTCCTGGCTGACATGAATCATGTCGAGTGATTCAAAATTATATGTTAATTCAGGAAGTAAGTCGAGTTCTTCAGCAGTTCGATGATTGGCTTGCACCTTCATATTCCAACGTTTTTGCACGACAGCAGCACCACCGCCATGATCTCCGTGGTGGTGACTGATGAAAATATAATCAATCTCGGTTGGATGAATGTTTAGCCGACCAAGTCTTTTCTCGAGTTGAGAACCACTGAACCCTTGGTCAATCAAAACTTTTGCATGCTCGGTTTCAAGCAAAGTAGCGTTCCCGCGACTGCCTGTTCCAAGGTGCGTCAGTGTCATCACCATCTCAATCAGCATACACCGGGCGCGAGCGGCCTTTGAAGAAACCGCATGTCTTCTTTGTAATCCGTGAATTTGCATTCTGTTTCATGATAATCGAGTTTAATATTCGATGTTATGGAATGAATTCTTGGAGTCAGTGAATGAAGACTTGTCCGAACATCGCTCCATCATCCTCATAAGTGGCTTGAGAGGGATACACACTTGCGAAGCGTATGCTTTGTAGGCTGGTCACAAAATGCGTCGAAGTTTAACCACTCTTCTAACCACTCTTGCCGTCGTTGCAAGTCTACTGTTCATGTCCCAATTTCCGGCTGTTTCATCAGTATCAAATCTCCACCCAGATACAACTGATGGCTCCAAGCCACCTTCTACCGATAGTGATGGAGATAAAATCCCCGATGTTCATGAAAACCTCTTCGAAGAATGGGTGAACTGGAGTTCCGTTGATGGGCGTGCAGTAATTATGCAGGGAATGGACAGCAATAATGCATCAGATGCCTTTGTTGATATTGACCACGATGGTTTGAATGCTACAGAGGAGTATTGTTGGCCGTATCCGGCGAATTGCACAGCCCCTGGATTCCCGCGAGGGTTAACAGGTACCGTCGATAATGAGGGTGAGCGGAGCTACCTTGACCCTCGGATTGCGGATACGGATGGCGATGGAATGCCTGATGGTTATGAAGCCTATATGTGTGAACGTGTTGGCGGTTACAACATGTTTTCAATGAAATATGAATGTCAAAATTTCGACCCCCTTAATGGCTCAGACATTAATGATGACCCGGATGAAGACGGCTTTGATGTCAATAGAGACGGTGTATTATCGATTACGGAACGCTTTTCATCACCAGAAGAATATATCCAAGGTGCGCCGTTAAATCACACGACTGAGTTGGATGGAATGTGGTGTTCTGCAAGTTTGCCTGAAGGTTCCCTGTTCAAGAGTTGGCCATTTATTCCAACAGGTCAAAATGCAACATTTGATAATTTACTCTCTGCTTGTACTGAAAACGCAACTATGGTCGTCGACCAAGACCTTTGGCTCGGGACCGACCCGCTCCTCGCTGATTCAGATCGTTATCACTGGGATGGATTTTCAATTCGTCGCCTTTTCCCTTCGTTTGGTGATGGAATTCCGGATGGCTGGGAGGTACATTTTGGTCTAGAGCCACTGAACCGAACCAACGCGCTGCTTGACCCCGACTCGGATGGCTGGGATGCTAATCGTGACGGAGGGGTATCTCCTGACGTCAGTCGTACATTGACAGCACTGGCTCTTGGGGAATCGCTTTCCACATTGGAGGAATATTTTGTACATTACGACAATGGTAATTCAGTATTACCCGGTATGAAATCTGTTTCTCTTGGTAATCAAGATAGTACTCATCAATTTTTCCCATTGAGTTTTGTTGCAACTGAAGATGACATGAGTCTAATTCATCATGATATTCGTGATCTCGATGAAGATGGTTCTATGCTCTATGCCACCACACGTTATGGATTGACGGTGTTCAATTACGACGAAATGAACAGTTTTGACCACTGGATGCCTCAAGGCGTGGAATTGCATGAATCCACTCTTCTCTCTCTTCAAGATTCATCTTTTGCCTTGGCAATTGCTACCAATGTGGGTATTGCGATTGCCCCCCTGCAGGCAGATGGAAACCTCGGGCCTCTCGAAACTTGGGCATGGTCCCTTTCCGAAGAAATATTTGCGCTGACACTTTTGAACATTGAAGGGCAGAATCAACATGTTCTCGGATTAGGGCAAAATGGCGAAGGTGCTGTGTTCGAGATTACCTCCTCATCTCAAATCGCACAACAATATGAAATTGCGATAGGGTTGCAAACCGCTTTGAGTCAATCTAATGCGAAGGTTACAGCAATTGCTCATGGCTCAGCAGGTGGAGGGAACAACACGCTGTATGTCGGAACAGACAGAGGATTAATCATAGGTGAAACAACCACTGCACGAGGTGCTTTTGATGCAACATGGAGATTTTATTATACTCCAGAAGTCACACCTTTTCCAACTGCTATAGGTGAATTGCGCTCCCTTTCCCTCGGTATGGTAGCTAATCCTGCCGAAGTGCGGAGTATGGTTCTTGATGGCCCTACTCCCACCAATGCGCAGGTCTTGTGGTTTGGAACTCCTTCAGGTGTTCACATGCTACACCTCGTAGACAATACTATCTCTCACAGTGGATTGCTAGAACATCCAGGCATCGATGGTCGGTATATGCGAGATTACAATAATGTATACTCAATTCTTCCAACAGGGGATGAAATTCTCGTTGGTTCAGATAAGGGTCTATGGGCCATTTCAGGAGATTATTCTGCCGTATATGGGTTTCAAAAACAGGAACCAGTATTTGGTGAACTCGTCACAATTCAAACCCTAACAATCGATGGAAATACTACAATCTATACTGGTTCATCACCGGGGCAATACGCCAACCTTGAATTGATGAATCCCGGTGCTAATGATTCAGATAACGATGGCATGCCCGATGGTTGGGAGGTCGCCAATGGATTGGACCCAACAGACCCCTGGGACTCAATATTTGATACCGATGGTGACGGCATTGACCTTGACCAATCCGGTGATGGTTTTTTGGAACGCCTTTGGACAAATTTAGATGAATACAGATATGTGAGTCAAACTCTGAATGGGTATAATTCCACAAACCCCCGTGTTGGAGACAGCGACGGAGATGGTTTAGGTGATGGAAACGAATATTTCGGTTTCTTCTATGAAGACTCCACCCTTTGGTGCCATTATTCTGTTCAAATGGAATACATTTGCGATGATTTGGCAGGTCAAGAAGCCAATGCCACTTATCTCGGACTTTCAAGCAATGATCAAGGTACAGACCCGACAAATTTTGACAGCGACCAGGATGGAATGCCCGATGGCTGGGAAATTAAGCATCGTCGCTGGATTGGCTCATCATTCACTGGCGGAAACAATTGGACACTTGACCCAAATCGAGCGGATGATGCATTTTGGGATGCAGACCGTGATGGACTTGCTAATCTTTGTGAATATCAATGGTCTCTTGTTCGTGGTGCTGGCATCGAAGGCCTCTTGCTAGAATCACATGGAGAAACAATAAACTCGAGCCTTGAATGGTTTGAGGCAGACCCGAATAACATAGATTCTGATGGTGATACACTACCAGACGGTTGGGAATCTGGAGGTTTCTGTACTTGGGACCCTTCACGTCAAGGCGTAAATCCACTCAATGCATCCGACCTCTTTGAAAATCCAGATGGTGACGGTTATGATATCAATCATAATGGTATTTTAGAAGATTCCGAGGCCTTCGTGAATTATCTAGAATTCCACGTTCGTTCAAACCTCTTTATTGGAAATCAAACATTCGACGGTGAGCCAATTCCAAATGGGTTCTCCACTGATTTGTTCATGAATGTCAGTTCGTTTGGGATTCCTGAAGCAAACTTTGGAGACCGAGCTTCTGGTTCAGTTACGGCACTGCAAACTATTACCGATATTGGTTCTTCTAACCCTCTTAATGCAGATTCGGATTCGGATGGAATGCCCGATGGCTGGGAAGTTTGGTTTGCTCGATGGGATATTCTTGAGGATGCATGGACCTTGAATCCGCTGGATTCTGCTGATCGGTGGGAAGATGCTGATGATGATGGAATGGCCAATTGGGAGGAATACAATGCTATTGCTCCAGAGCTTAGTGAAACAGACCAAAACCGAACAGCGCCACAATGGTTTGTAACTACAATTGGTTCAGCATTTGCGATGCAACAATGGCCAGGAAATACTGTCGAGTTCTCGTTTGGTTCTTTCATCTCTTCTGACCAAGTAAATTTGACTGGTTGGACATCTGATCCGAATAATATTGACACGGATGGAGATGGTATGATAGATGGAATTGAACAGTTATTCACATCTTGGAATTTGACTGCTGAAACATGGACTCTTAACCCGCTAGTGCCGGGCGATGGAGGATTTGATGGTGACAACGACGGACTCACTGATAGTCAAGAGTTCGCTATCGCTGTAGAGGCTCCAGTCAATGGATTAGACCACCCCTCAGATGCTCCTCTTCTTCACCTCGATGGTGATGTTCAGCAACCAACAGAAAAGGCTCAGCGAGTTTTTAATATTCTTATCACCAAAGAAACGCGAGGAAAGCGTTTGTTGAGTGACTTTAATGATTGGCAGGCAGGCGTTCCAGCAAATGCAATTCTTTCGACACTTCTTGGTATGTCTGATCCGACCAATCCCGATACTGATGATGATGGGATGTATGATGGATTTGAATATTGGTTTACAGAATGGGACTTAGAAGAGAACCGTTGGAGTATGAACCCACTTATTGATAGTGACGTCAACCTTGATACTGATGGTGATAGTTTCGATTGTGATGGAGATGGCAATATTTCCATGGATGAGCGCTTCTCCAATTTACGCGAATGGGAATCACGCACTTATGGTAAATATATTGAGCGATTCTCAGTTCCAGTTGCTGATGGAATTATCAATTTCGGAGACGATGCCATGGATGCATACATGGAAGAACTTGGCTTGTCGCCAATTCAAGCACAACAAGCACTCTACACTGATTTTGCCTCTAAGAGTCAATCGAGTGCCGACCGAATGGCTATGATTAATGAATTCAATGAGGATAACTTCAATCGCACATTACTTGGAATTGCTGACCCGACAAATAGTGATTCGGACTCTGACGGAATTGCAGATGGGTGGGAATATTGCTATGCCCTGTATGGTATGGAAGACACCACAACAATCAATCATTGGGCATCCAACCCATTGAATCCTTGGGATGTTGATTATGATGGCGACCATGATGGTTGGTATGACCGCTCGAATTTCGACCAACCGGCTCAGCAAGGAACTTGGTCTGGGCGTGTATTCACGCCTGGGTCTGGAATTATTCAATCCGGACTTGGTGATTTGCCGTTCACCAATTGGATGGAATGGGACAACCAAACACGTCCGGATTCAAACGACTCAGATGGAGATAGTGTGTCGTATTCGACGGTCGTATCCAATGGCACAGTTGTCTTCCATCAGCAAGATTTCAATCTGTCTGATGGGCGTGAAGTTTTCAAGTATGGAATTAATCCAAGTGATAATGATTCAGATGGCGACATGCTACCTGACTGGTACGAATATTCTAGAGGATGGAATGAAGATAACGATAATTACAGTTCTTTGTTGCAAATCCGAGTTGTTTGGATAGATGCTGAAACTGGCGGTGCCTGTTCGACAGACACAAATTCATGTTTACCATTATCACAACAAGGCGCTGGAGGCATTCTTTCTCGCCCTGAACTTTCATCGACATGGTTCACTTTGAATCCAGCAGATCCTGTTGATGCAAATTACGACCCAGACCAAGATGGAAATTGGGATTGCACAGGAGCCGGATGTGTTTATGTTCCCTATACGAATTTCCAGGAATTCTATGCTATAACAGACACAGATCTCTCATCTCCGAATGCTGTTCGCCTCAGCGGCATGATTTATGATGGAGAAATCGTTCTTGAATGGTGGCAATTACGTGCAGCATTATTGAAATTCGATTCATCGGGCTCAAGCAATGAAAATTACTTGAAGATGGATAAATCATTCGCGAATGATATTCGTTTTGCCTACCTTGTTGACGATAAAGATGTCAATTTCCTTATTCTCGATTCAAGCGATGATGAAGTTCGCTTGGCTGGTAACAGAACTGATTCTTGGGAGATTTACTATGCGGGTTCACCGAACACAGCACCAGTTCGTGCTGTAGGTGAACACGAATTTGGTTGGTATCTGCTCGATTTGGACAATGACCACATTGCTGAAGGAACAGACCCAACCAATTGGGATACCGACGGTGATTGGATGGTCGATTGGTTCGAAGTGCATGATGATGAGCAAGATGGTGTTCGTGGTGATTCCTCGCCATTACGCTATGATTCGCGTCAAACTGAATGATTTTGATAACTTACCGGTAGGCGTATGGTTCAAAGGCCAAAGGCTCTAAGGCTGTATAGGGGGGGCAGAAATGCAGAACGATTTATCCAACGGCCGCGGAATAATGTTCGTACTTTTTTTCATCATGGTTCTCTCACCGATGGGTCCGATGGCAGATATTGTTGTTGGCTCCGCAGATGCGTCAGGAGTCTCTAGGCACATCTATTCCCTTCATGATGGTTCAAGTGAATATGTTGCGCTTTACCAAGGTGCAAACCCCGATGCTGGTGCCATGATTGCACTGCCAAAGGGTGCATTGGTTACTGATGTTTCGATGACACTTTCTGGTGCATCTGCCACAGGATGGAGCCAAACCGTTACTGATGACCGAGATGAATGGATGGAAGGAACATCCTCTGCCACCGATTCAAGGAGTGGTGATTTGAGCCTTGCCTTTTCCAATCGCTCGACAATATTCTTCCCGCATGGTTATGATGAAATTGCAGATTCTGCTTCCGATGCATGGCTCGACAATGGTTCGTATGCAATTCGACAACCCCACACATCAAACTCGACAGAGAACAGATTTTCACAGCAATCACTCAAAACTTCTTCTAGTTTGATGAAACAAGGTCAAGGCGCAATCCTCAAACATCATGATTGGCTCTTTATGTCAACTTGGAGTTCATCTTCATTCCACAACATCGTGCATCGCCTATATCCAAATAATGCTACCAAAGAATCTGTGATCACTTTAGATCAAGGACAATGCACTCTGCCAAATTTGCATTCAAGTTCCTACTACGGAAGTTATGGTTTCCGTGATTGGACCATTACCGATGATGAGCGTATGTTTGCCATTCTTTCTGGCTACCGATACCACTACCAATCATCTGCTCCAACACAATATCATCGTGTCCTCGAAATGGATATCTCGAGAGATGACACCTGGAAGTGCATCGATTCGTATGATGTTTCTCCGCAATATTCGGACTATACCGCCATTGCATATGATCGGGACACAGAAGATGTTTGGATTGTTCATAATGCTCAACGCAGAATTGTTCCTTACACATTTGGGGAACTGCCGAATGGGCAGTATACTCGTGGACAAGGCATGTTCGACTATTCTTCTTCGGCTGGGAGTTCTTGGCAATGTGGCAAAACAGGTCAACAAGTCCGTGGCCTAGAAGTCAATCAAAGCACATTCTTCATGCGTTGTCAAAAGGGTACTTCAAGTCAAGACAAAGACCAACTTGAAGCTTGGACAATCTCTGGGTCATCGACATCTTTGGTGCCACAATCTGGGACACGTTTACTCTCTGCTCTTGGCTACGGTCTCCAATTCGATGGTTCTCGTTTCGTAACTGTTGACTGTGGATACTCGACCTGGTCCTCAGCAACATTGTACTATCGGGAATATGGTACTGGGTGGCAATACAAAACTACACCTGCTCCGGGAACAACTACATGGTATGGGCCAGTAACTGAATCCGGCGACCTAATTCGGAGTGTAAATATGCAAACCTATTGGTCCGCAGCATCAATTGGTGACCGTGTTGATTACTGGGTTTCTGCAGATAATGGCACCCATTGGGAATCTGTCGAATCTAATTCTACGATCCACTTTGATTACCCTGGTAACGAATTGGTATGGAAAGCCCAATTGATTGGTTCGACAGCAGTATCTTGGTGGGTTGATGTTGAGTATTCAACTGAATATGCTTTGTCCGGTAGTTGGACTTCACCACCTCATTCAACAGGTACCAAAGTAGGAAAAGTTCGGCCAAATTGGGTAGCTGATGTCCCTTCAGGAACAACATTCGAGGTTAAAGTTTCTAATGATAATGGTACTACTTGGCTTGAGGCAACAAACAATCAGGAAGTTAGTTTCCCATCTACTGGGGCAGGAGATAAGATTCGATATGCAGTCATTTTGAAAACTACTGATGCCACATTATCTCCTTTGGTTGATTCGATTACAATGGAATACGAGGAAGGTTATCCAGACCGACCGAAATTGGACATTGGTAATGATTTGATTTGGGATTGGGAGTCCATCCTTTTCTTGAATGAATCAGCAGTTGTCGCAAGTGACAATTCCATAGTAAATGTGGATGTCAAAGCCCAACCCACTCTTGTTCAAGCGTTTAATTCACTCATTCCACAAAACGGTGATGGGGATGTGTTAATCCCTATCGCAGTGAAGGCAGCAACCTCAGGACGTGTGAAAATATCTAACATCGATATTGCTTACAAGATGCAAACTCGTGCGATTGATGCGTCGTTAGAAGGGGGCCTTCTTTCTCCAGATGGTGTGTATCGTAATTTGCAGGTACGTATCGCACCTGGTGACGATGTTGATCGTGTAACAGGTTCTCTTATTGCCCTCAATAATTCATACGGTGAAAACCCTGCCTTTGATTGGCAACGCGGTGATACATGCTCGGTAGTCAGCGATGCTGGAGGTATTGTTCAGTTTGATGTTGCGAATTGTACTTCAACTATTGACTCCAATGGAATGGTCTCGATACGTATGCCGGTTACTGTTAATTGGACTTGGGATGATGAAAGCAAAATGCAAGCGCTAATTTCAATCGAGGATGACTTAGGTCAAGCAGTGGCCAATTGGGAAACTGAAGATTTAGATATCATTGTTGAAAACGATATTCAGTTAGATGGTTTACGAGTCTATGAAGAGACAGGAAGAGAATTGTATTCTCAAGACTGGGTTCGTGGTGGATTTAATCTATCGTTTACAGGTGGAATAAATTTCCAAAACTCTCAACTTTCTCCACTAGCAGGCCAATTTTCATTACGGATATTGGGGCAAAATGTGACTTACGATGGTGATCCAATAGGGGAGCCTATCCTTTTGGCCCAAGAGCAAAACCCTGCGTTTGGAGAATACAATATCACGTTCCAATCACCAATTCAATCTGAACCGGGAGGAATGATATTCTATGTCGAAGCAATACAGATGCAAAATGGTTCGGTATATGCTAATCCGGGATACAATACAATACGACTTGTATTGGATGGCAATTCACCTCTTGTCCTTTCCTCAACACCGAATGATGGTAGTGAACGTCATGCTGGACCTCCTGCACCTGGTGGACAAGCCGTGAGTATTGTCATTCAAGATTCAGTTGACCCACCAAATCAAGTTACTTTGAATTATTGGATTGGTTGCAAAGCGAGTGAGGCACTTGGTTGCAGCGATTACAATTTTGATGGTTTGCCAAATTCAGATGAATATGAAATGAAAACTCTCACTTCACCTGACACGCGAGCCGGCGGATTGAATATTTTTGAAGGCCTAATCGATGATTCAATGCTTCAGCACGGCCAACATGTTTCCTACTTTGTCACTGGAAAAGATGCTCAGGACAACGAGATTGCAATGGGAGGTGGGCCGGTCTGTCCTGACAGCAACATCGCCTGTGGATATGTGCCTGGAGAAGAAATTCCTGATTGGGATAACGATTTGGGAACTTACCGAATCCGTGTTGAATTTGAGCCGGAACTAGACCTTGATAATTCAACCATACTCGGCCACGACGACCAATCACCATTACACCCAGGGATACCATACACCGCCCAAGTCGTTCTTTCAGACCGCAATGGTTGGCAAGATATTCAATATATTCAACTTGCTCTAGGTGGTAATTTTGACGATGATGAAACTTCTGTATTCATTTCTTTAACTAGAGGTGCAGATGGTGAGCCAATTGCCGTTATGGAATCAGGTTCTGCAAATATTGCAGTTTCAAATCTGTATTCAAGTGTAGATTTGGATGAAACGGACAATAATATAATCAAGATTCTAGCCCGCTTCCAATTGACATGGACATTCCCTGAATCATTTGATACAAACGGAATCAGCATGATTCTTCCAAAAATACTCGTTACTGATTTACCATGCAATGAGGGCGAAGAGAATCCATGTTTCGAAGCCACTGCTGGTTTAGGAAACGATGCATGGAGCCTCGATAATGATTTCAGATTCGATACCATGGAGGGGCATATTAGGGCGGTGGAACTTCGCGATGGAACAAATCACTACAATTCAGATTTCCAAGAGACACTCATAGGTGCGGGACAAGCATTGCGCGTCAACGGCCGCGTACTCTTTTCTGAAGATGAAACACCTGCTCCACCAGGTGCGTTTGATGTGATCTTTGGCGATTATGATAACACCTGGAAAACCTCAACAAGAGGAGATGGAGAGTTTAGTCTTGATATCTTGATTCCATCAGTTCCTTCAGGCCACCTTGATCTTCGTCTCGAACTTGATGATTTACCTGGTTTGGCGATGGACGAAACCTCAACACTCCAACGAGTTCGCCTTGCAGTCGACAGTTCTCGCCCAACTATTGCGGCAATTTCTTTGGATGAAACCATGTCTGGTTCAAACTTGTCAATCGGTGCTTGTGGTGACTTACTTGTCATGCTTGAGACAATTGATGACCATGGGTTTGACCTTGGCGAGCCCGCAGTCTTGCACTATCGCGTCCGAGCAGGTGAAGCAGAGATCTCACGTGGTAGTGTGCCATTACCTGATACAACTCCTTTTGGCGACCAATTTTTCTGGACAGGAAATCTAGACCTTACCGATGCAGGGTCGACGACATTATTGCCATCCTATATGGTCGATGTTTGGGTTTCCGGTTCCGATTCAGCAGGTAATCCTTTCAATACCCTAGGAAATACACTTTTACAACCAATTGCCTCTTGGCCATTAGCTCTACTTGGTCCTAGTATTGATTTGAATGCAGCAACTAGTTCTTTTTCATGGGACGACCCGAGCCCTATAACTCAGCAATCGGTCGGACTTGACTTTGAAGTTAGGAACCTCGGAGGTAAAGGTGATGTGGCGTTTATCTTGCAACGTGCAGTTGAAGGAGGTTTCTGGGAAGATGCATCACGAGTTGACCTTGTTGCCACTGCAGGCGCTGTTGTGGCTGGAAAACTTCCTACAGTAGCCAATGTCGAGGCTGGCGAAAATATTGAATTCCGTCTTCTTGTTTTAGTTGACGAGGTTGAAATGGATCGTAAGACACTCGACCCTTTGCTGGTCAAAGGAGAAACGATTCGTGATGGAGAGGCTCTTGCCCTTCAAGCAAAACAAGGAACATTCAGCATTGTTCTTTACCTCATTGCATTGCTTTCCCTCAGTCTCGCCATGTGGTTATTGGTAATGAATCGCAGAATCCGTGAAGAAGAACTTGAAGGTGGTGCTTCTGACCAAACATCCGAAGTTCTCGATGAACTAAATCATTCCAAAGCACTACCTGAGATTGATGGTAATATGCCCCCACCTCCCGGTTTGATGATTCCACCACCTCAAGCAGTTCCTGCACCAATAGCGCAGGCTACACCTTCAGCAGCAACACCGGCCCCACCGCCAATTCCGCCGACTGGATTACCTCAGGGATGGACTCAAGACCAATGGAACCACTTTGGATGGCAATATGTTGAAGCAATGAAAAAGTGAGTTTTTGAAATGACTGGCGAGAAGGCTTCGGCCGTAGATGGAATGGTGACTTTGCAAGAACGCATGGTCAATCTCATCAATCAATTAAACATGCCATTGATCGAAGTGAGTCTTGTTTTAAGTAAACATATAGCTGGACTTTCTCGCTCATTGGACGAACACATCAGTGCAACTCAGCAAGAATTCCCTGATACAGTGACGCACCCATGGGTGATCGAAAACCCGGAATCAGATGGCAATGAGTTTACTTTTGACCTCGATAAAATACTCAAAATTATCGATGCAGACCGAATGGATATTTTGGCAACACTTATTCGTGTGACGCTCGTTGAAATTGATGCCTCATTAGCAGAGGGTTTGTTGGCACTTAGGCCATGGGAAGCCCTCTCAAGAACTCAATTGTCCAAGGCAAAAGGCCCAGGCCAATTATTTTCACCTCTTGAGATACCTGAAGACTGGTAAACAGTGGGTTTGAAAATAACCACCTCCACCGCACACCATGGGGGGGAGAATTCGTATCTGTTTGGCGATACTTGCAGTTTTCCTCACTCCATCACTTTCGGGCTGTATTGGAGTAGATGATATCGCGAATTTGGGATTAAATCACGGTATACCCGGAGGTTTGACTCTGGCTTGTCTTGACGATTCCACTTATACCTCAATGGTCATAGAAATCGATTATGAACCCGGATACAAACCCGAACCATCTTCAACTGATTTGCTAAAACAACGGTTGGAATCCGTATGTGAAAAGCCTCAGGGTATCAATTTTGAGTTTACTGAAACAAATTTTGCCAATGATGTGATTTGGACTGCGGAAGATGTGCGTAACATTGGCTGGGAAGAAAAGTCGAATAACCCGAGAGAAGGTTCAACGCTTTATTGGCAAATTATTTTCCCCGCTGGTACGTATGATGACTCAAGTGTTCTTGGTGTGGCGGTTGATGCTTCGACTGTTTCGATATTCAAGGATTCAATTGACGATGCCGAAAATATATTCCGGCGGCCATCAGCAGAAAAAATTGAAAACAGTGTACTTGTTCATGAAATAGGCCACCTCTTGGGCTTAGTAAATACCGTCTACTCATCTCCAGCAGACCACGAGGATGATGAGCACCCGAACCATTCGAATAATGAAGATTCAGTCATGTATTGGGCTATTGAATCTTCGAGTATAGCCAATTTCTTTGACAATGAATTACCAACTGAATTTGACCTTGATGACAAGCAAGACCTGCAGGGTTTAGCAGATGGCACAATTTCATGCACGGATCAATTATGGAGACCTTAGTCTCTTGCTGCTGCAACATTTTGCGCTGCTTCTCGCCATGCATCAAAGATTGAATATCCCCACAACCCCAACCAAAGAAAAACTGTTAGGGCAAGGGGTATTTGCAGTAGCGTCCAGTCGAATGCTCTTCGATGCTGTCGGTTGAAATGCTGACCAAGGAAAAGGAATGGGACTGCAGCAAGTAGTGCGGTGATTAACGGGCGTAATGTTCCCCAAGCACCAACGCCAAAAGTAATTTCTTTCCAGATTGCTCGCATAAGTCGAATAGGCCGCCATTCGAGTATCCCGTTCTGCTTCTCAGCAGGAAGCGTCATGGTCGATTCTGATTGCATTTTTAGGCCCCCTGCACACGGTCGTGTTGGTTCTTATTTGTCAATATGACGGGCCTTCATGTGGCAAGGGTATCAAAAACCCCCTTGACAAGGCAGTACCATGGTTCGGATATTGGTGACGGGTTTCGAGCCGTTTGGGGGCCACCAAAGAAACATTTCCAGTGACTTGGTTGAAACCTTATCGGACCGAATCCTGCTTGATGACCCGTGGGCAGATATTCGTGAGTACAGCATTGAATCTCTTGAAGCCATAATTGACACACGTATTCTCTCAGTTGATAAGGCCGGGTCGATTGATGTAGCAACATCCATTAAAAAAGGCCAGAATTGGGATGCCATTCTGCACATTGGATTGTGTGAGACATGTAAGATTCCTCGATTAGAAACTCGTGCTCAAGACCGAATTGATATGCGAATACCCGACAACGATGGTCGACAAATCTCCGAGCAAGAAATCAGTGGATTAGGCGACCTTTATGCTACTGCTCCCGTAAAATCATGGATGTCTCTGGCTTGGTCAATAGATTGTGAACTTTCATCCAATGCTGGAACGTTCCTATGCAATGAAACATTGTATCAAACTCTTTCAGCCCTTGAAAACACAGCAATAAGTGATAGAAAAGTGCCTCCATGTTTCTTTCTTCACCTCCCATCGGAAGAGAATTGTACCCTTGATTCTGCAAACACATTTGTTCGTGAAATACTGCAAAGAATTATGTTTAGACCTGTTCTTTCAGTTGTTGGCGCCCTTATTATTCAAGATGAACACTACCTAGCTGCTCGTCGTTCACCTAGCCAGAGCCATGCAGGGAAGTGGGAATTTCCTGGAGGGAAAGTTGAACCTAACGAACACATGACTCAAGCATTAGAGCGTGAAATTAAAGAAGAATTTGGCTGGCATGTCACCTGTGAAAGTTCACTTGGAACTTGGTACCATTCACTTGAGCAAATTGATATTGCCTTACATATTTTACCAACCTCATTTGTAGGTAAGGTGCCTAATTTTGAGGACAAGGGGCGATGGACCGCCCATGATGAAATTAAGTGGAGAACGCTCACTGATTCAACACCAATTGATTGGCTGGGGAATGATAAAGCAGTTGTAGAATGGATGAAACAAATACAATACTTGTCTACAACCAAGTGACTGCTTCCCCATCTTCACCCATTGTATGTTCGTCTTTGATTGAACGTGGTGCAATATCTCGGCCTTTGTGCCATGTTGCTGCTTCAAGCCAATCGCTTAGGTGCTCTCCTTGTAATGTGATGGAGATGATTCCGCCAAGTGGCTGTTCATTTGGTAGTGGAAAGGCAACTTTTCCAACGATTGCCGCTTGCCTAAGTAGGCTGAATTGAGTTTTCACGCCATCAAAATTCACCGTCATAGCATCCAATGCAGTATCTAGAATTCTTTGGTCATGGAGTAATTTTAGATATTTCGCAAGTGAAACTTGCTCGCCACGCCATGTAACATTACATGCTTTCCCAAGTACTGGTTCTTCCAAATCGTTTTCAAATGGGAATTCAGGGAATATTTCAATTACAGCATTTTTGACTTTTTGTGGTGAGTCTGCACCTTTTAGCTCTGTTTCAATAATGATACGCAAGTTTTCATTCACGCCGTTGAGGCGAAGCATTGGCTCTTGCATGAACCCGCCACCCATCACTTGCACATGAACATGCCTTTCATCGAGGAAAGGGGCGAAGAGGTGAAAGTCAAAGCCATGTTGGCAAGACTATGAGTGATGCACAGCCGTTGATAGCATCAGTCATTCCGGTCTTTAATGAAGCATCATATATCGGAGAATGCTTAGATTCTCTAATTGCTCAAACTCTACCAGCAGACCAACATATCATTTTGGTATTGGATGGTGGGTCAGAGGATTCGACTCGAGACGAAGTATCCAAAGCAATAGAGCGCAGCAAAAAGGTAAACGGACCAGTTATTGAGTTGCACTCTAATCCCCGAAAATATGTTGCTGAGGCTAGGAATTTGGCGCTGAAATTACTTCCTGATTCGGTACAGTATACTGTAGAAATGATTGGTCATTCGACTGTCGAAGCCAAACATTTGGAAATTCGAATGGAGGAGTGGAAACGCATTGAGGCATCATCTAATGCCCCATTAGCCGCTGTTGGGATACGTGTCAAGCCTCGAACAGGAGAACATGGGGTTATCGAAACGTGGATAGAGAGAACTCTTTCCTCACCTTTCGGAAGTGGAAATGGGCAATTTGAGAACTTCACCACCCCTGGACCAACTAACACTCCGGCTTTTGCGATGCATTCCCGTTCGGCATTAGAACAGATTGGTGGCTGGGACACCTCCTACATTACAAGTCAGGATAGTGACCTTTCCATGCGACTTCTTGAGGCAGGATTTGCGCTTCATCGCACACCTGCAACTGGAGTTCACATGGTGAAACGCTCGGGACTCATGAAATGGTGGAAAATGGGCCATAGGTATGGTTTTTGGCGAATGAAAGTATTGCAACAACATCCAAAGCGAGTCAGTTTTCGAGAGTTTTTACCTTGGTTTGGAATGTTTGCGACAGTTGCTGTTTGTATTTTCCTGCCAACTTTCGCTTTATTACTTCCGAGTTGTTATCTCGCAGTATTGTTGCTTGAAGGCGTTCGAAGTAGCCTTTCCACGAGGCGCATGTCCACTCTTTTCGGGGTTCCGTTATGCTTACTAATGCTACACATTAGCTTTTCATTTGGTCTCCTAGATGGACTCATTCGAAAAGGCCAAGCACCTAGTGATCGTTGATACTAAACGGGACAATGGATAACAACATACTTGAGTGGTCGATTAGAGCGAAGGTTGATTGTTATGGCATCAGAGCGTACTGTAACTGCCCGAGGCATAGCAATCTTGCCGTTACTCCTTATGGCCATGACACATTTTACAGTAACTCCCCTCAAAAATATGTTTGAGGTTGAACCGAATCTAATGTACGGATGGTATGGCTTGGGCTTAGTAATCGGTGTTGTTCTATTTAGAAAAACTCGTACAGTTCGTGACTATGAATATCATCGTTCCAAGGTGATGAAATCAATGAAAAAAGTATACCAGGCTGAAGAAGATGGAGTTTGGCAAACCAATGCACATCTCGATAGTAATCTCGGCCCTGAGGGTGAAAAAGTCCTTCTAAAACAAGTTTCAGCGATTGATAAAGAATCACCAGAACTTGAACTTGATGAAGATGAGAAGGTCGAAGTCGACCTTCTGCTAGAATCCGAACGCATTCGCAAAGCCAACCGTAGAATGTCGGGAGATGAAACATTTGATGACGAACTCGTTGATTCAACCATCGGAGCAACGCGAAAGAACTCACCGATGGACTCTTTTCTCGATGCGTTAAATCGATTATTTGGCAGAGGGGATTCTGTCGAACGCCGTGAGCAAAAAAGACAGGCGAGTCTTCGGGCAGCAGCAGATGCATCCCCTGTAATTGCTCAACGCCCTGTTGCTCCAATGAGGACTGAGACGCCATCTAATAAAACCGAATTAAAAGTCACCTCAGTGAGCGATGATGGAGAAATCGAATCAGTAGTGACAGAGAGTGGAATTTCTGTTGAACCTCAATCTGAAACTGCAAAAGTCTACGCTTGGGATTCAAATTCACCGGCTGAACAATCCACAGAAAGTATCGAATCGATGGCTATGATTTCGATTCCTCAATATGAAACATCCCAACCTACTGAAGTTATTCAATCCCCAACAGGTACGTTGTGTCGTGGTTGTAATGCTGCAATTCCTCAGTCTGAGCCGTTTTGTCTTCAATGTGGTCTTGACGCGTGAGAAGGTCGTTTTCAAGCGAGATGTTCAAAGAGGTCGTTGAATCCCCTCGTTTTGTTCGGTGAGTGCAATGTCGGAGAAGCGGGATTACTACGAGGTCTTAGGAGTAGCGAAAGAAGCTACTTCATCTGATCTAAAAAACGCATTCCGCAGCCTTGCCCGAAAGTATCATCCCGACCGAAGCGAAGAAGAAAATGCTGAGGATATGTTCAAGGAAATTCAAGAAGCATATGCAGTTCTCTCTGATGATGAAAAGCGTGCACAATACGACCGATTTGGGCACAATGGCCCAGGCGGTTCACCATTTGGAGGATTTGGTGGTGGGGGATTCAATATCAACCTAGAGGATATTCTTGGAGGAGATTTCTTTTCAAATATCTTCGGTGGTGGTGGTGGCGGTGGCCGTCGCGCCAGACGTCGTGGTAGTGATATTCGGATGTATCATACCGTTGATTTGGAAAAAATATACCGAGGAAGTACAGAAGAAGTTGAGGTCGAATTACCGGTGGCATGTACCCAGTGTGCAGGAACCGGAGCGAAAGATGGAGCGATTTCTGACTGTGGTGATTGCAGCGGACAAGGGCGAGTTCGAATGCGACAACAAGTTGGACCCTTTGTCCAAGATGTCGTAAGGGAGTGCCCCACATGCGATGGTGCAGGACATCAAATCGATGAGCGGTGCAGCCCTTGCCGAGGAAATGGAAAAGAAATCAAAACCTCAACTCTACGATTCAATATTCCTGCTGGTGCAGAAGCAGGAACTCGTCTACGTATGCGAGGAAAAGGCGAACCGGCACCAAATGGCAAAGGAGAGGATGGAGACCTATTCATTGAAATTGATGTCGACCAACATCTGTGGTTTGAACGTTCCAATGCTGATTTAATAATGTCTCTTCCACTTGGTTACTCTGATTTGGTTTTGGGTACAAGCGTTAGCGTCGAGCATATTGATGGTAAGGAATTGGTTATCAAGATTCCACCATATTCAAATTCAGGAGACACAATTGAAATCAAAAAGCGCGGATTGCCACGTAACAGAGGTTCTGGTCGTGGTGACGTCATTGTTCTTCTCAAATTGCACATGCCGAAAAAGGTCGACAAAAAATCCAAGAAATCTCTTCAAGATTTGAAATCTGTTCTCGGACCAAAAGACCTGCTTGAAAGAATAAAGCAAGATGCTAAAGAGCGCCGGAATTGATATTTACACTCACGGCTCATTCATTTGTTCGAAATACAAGGTATCAAAACACATCGCTCTTTGGATATACATGATGAACAAGCAGATAAGCATAATTCTCCTCAGTCTTTTGCTTTTTTCGATTCCCTCAAATGCAATTGCTTCAAAAGATTCACCTGTTGTTTCTCAGTTTGGTGTAGGCTTTGATGAGGTGGTAATTGCTGACTCCTCCGATGCTCTTTCCGACCCACGTGATTTGGAATTTCATCCTGGTCGGGCGAACGAATTGTGGGTGGCTAACAGAGCAACAGACAGCATTACGATTGTTCAAAATACAGGGCTTGAGAACCAAACTTCCCATAATCGCCAAGATTCAAATCGAAACCATTTCCTTGAAGAAGTAAGTTCAATCGCGTTTGGAGCATACCATCCAGAGTTCGATTGGCAATGGGGTTCAGCCCAAGAGACCCGAAACACATTTTGTGGCCAAGGGGCGCCGAACAATTTCATGGGTCCAACTTTATGGCCCTCTTCATTGAATCACTTTGCGGTGGAAAATCAAAACAATGGCAACGGTCTTCTTGGTAGTCATATCGATATGAACCATGAATCACCATATGGAGTTGGTATTGCTCACGATTCTGGCAATAAATATTGGTATAATGATGGATATTATGGGGAACTTGTGTATTATGATTTCCAAGTGGACCATGACACTGGTCAAGACGACCACTCCGATGGAATTGTCCGCCGATATGTGGATGTCCAACTCACTCATTCTTATGGCGTTCCTGGTCACATGATTTTGGACCAAGATTCAGGAATTCTTTACATTGCAGATGCGGGAGCAAACCGTGTGTTATGGGTAAATACCGATGATACATCATATAATACCCAGGACATCATGGGTGATCCATCTCGACTGGAACCACTTGAAGAATATTCAAGCATAACTGGAATTGAATGGGGGGTTTTGGCATCCGGCCTCAACCGACCTTCAGGAATCGCTCTAGATGGTGACCAACTCTTTGTTTCCCTCAATGGCAATGGAAAGATCGTTGCATATGACTTGAATAACGATGGCAAAAGCGCCTCTGTAGCTGATACGATTCAAACCACTGCTTCATCTATAATGGGCCTTGAAATTGGTCCGAATGGACATCTCTACTATGTCGATAATGGTCAAGATGAAGTCGTTCGCATCGACCCATATATGGATGAAGATGGAGATGGTATAGGTGACGATGTTGATAATTGCCCATTGATTACCAATCCTTCTCAAGCCAATTACGATGGCGATG
The DNA here is from genome assembly GCA_018662825.1 of Methanobacteriota archaeon. Taxonomy (GTDB): domain Archaea; phylum Thermoplasmatota; class Poseidoniia; order Poseidoniales; family Poseidoniaceae; genus MGIIa-L1. Next base: position 31,161 of record JABJFI010000001.1, read on the forward strand.
CACTTGGAGATGTGTGTGATAATGATGATGATGATGATGGAATCCTTGATCTTGCTGATGACTGCCATCTTGGAAATTTAAGCTGGATTTCTTCAACAGCAACAGACTATGATATGGACGGTTGTGCCGACCTCACTGAAGATTCCGATGATGATAACGATGGTGTTTTGGATCTGGTAGACTATTGTGCGACCGGTGACCTTGGATGGACTTCGACCACAACTTCGGATTATGACTTCGATGGTTGCAGAGATTCTGGTGAAGACTATGATGATGATAACGACCGCATTTGTGATGCACTGGTATCCGATGGGGTTTGGGCCTGTAGCATTTCATCTGTAGATGTAGACTTCTGTCCAACAAGCCCTATCTCTTTCTTTTCAACCACCAGCAATGACGGCGACCGAGACGGATGTGAAGATATATCTGAAGATCTTGATGACGATAATGATGGCTTTTCCGACAGCATCGATAACTGCCCTAAAAACGCTGGAACCAGCGATGCAGGCTCCCTCATAGGTTGCACTGATTGGGATGATGATGGTTATGCAGATTCAATTGATGAATTCCCTATCGAACCAACTCAATGGTTCGACCTCGATGGTGATGGTTTTGGAGATGAAATCAATGGATTTGAGGGTGATTCCTGTGTCTCCGTCTCAGGCACATCATCGGAAGACCGTCTCGGCTGTCTTGATTCTGATGGTGATGGTTGGTCGAATCCAGATATGGATTGGACCGTTGCTTTAGGCGCTGACGCCTTCCCAACATACAGCACCCAGCATGCTGACCAAGATGGCGATGGTTATGGAGATGCTGCGGATGGATTTCAACCTGATTCTTGTCCCGTGATTGAAGGTTACTCGTCAGAGGATGTCTTTGGATGTCTTGATACAGATGGCGATGGCTGGTCAGATGCCATAGATGCTTTCCTGAATGATTCAAGTCAATACCTTGATGCTGACCAAGATGGTTATGGGGATTCAATGACGGGTAATTCACCCGATGCTTGCCCGGGACTTTTTGGTAGTTCAAGTGAACAACGTCTCGGCTGCCCAGATACAGATGGTGATGGATGGGATGATGGTCTCGATATGTTCCCTAGTGATGAACGGTTTTGGTCAGATTTCGATGAGGACGGATACCCCGACCAAAACGGAACGAACATGAGCGATGATTGTCTTGAAGTCGCTGGAACTTCTCATCAAGGCCTCATCGGTTGCCCAGATGGTGATGGGGACGGTTGGTCTGACCAGGCAGATGCCTTCCCAATGGATGCTTCAAGGTATCTTGCTATGGATGATTCGTCCTTCCCTGGTGCCCTTGTTCTAGTGGCCTTAGGAGTAGTTGTCATGGTGCTTATTGGTTTTGCTCTAATGAGTCGCCGTAGAGTCGACAATACGCCAAACAGTCCTCCTTTCGTGAACGCCCCAGTTCAGTTTACCGCTCCCGCTGTACCAACAACCCCGCCCCTACCTCCTGAAGGTCTTCCGAATGGCTGGACAATGGACCAATGGGCTTGGTATGGTGAAGATTACCTTAAGAACCGTTAATGAGAGGAAATCCTTTCTGCCCCTCTCTTCCGGAAATGAATTATATGGATGGAACAGTGAGGGGCATTCATGGCACAGGAATCACTCGCACCTGTTGCTGCAATCACTAACCTCATTCTAGGAATAATCACCATCCTCATGTCAAATCGGAGTGATAATCAAACATCTCACAAACGTTTCTCTGCATTGTTGATTGGCTGGACCTTCATCCTTCTTTCGATCTATAATTTTGCAGAGACTCTCTTGACCAATATTATTCATTTGTCGCCCCAACTGAGATTGATTTCGGCCTCGTATCTCTCGACGGAATAAAAGGGCGGGATACACTCGTCTTGATTCAGTTCGGAACGGATGCGGCACTCAATATCATTATGCTCGTCATGGCCTTGCATATTCCAAAAGATATGGGCACCGGCAGTTCATGGAATTCAATGGTCATTCTTGTCATCACGCTCTATTGCATTATCATACCTGCACTGATTTTCCTTGGAGGGTTTAAATTCGCGGCCTTCCAACTGTTGTTGTGGGTTGTTGTTGGAATCTACTGGACCCACCGCTATATTCGTGGAATTATAGGGGAACACAAAACAGGTGAAGAACAATACCGCTCAGAATCCAAGGCAAGTGCTGTCCTACTCCTCATATGGTTGGGTTGGCAAATGATTTGGTGGCTTTCTGCCTTCAGTTTCCTCAACAATGAATGGTTTGTCAGTGTTTTAACCCAACTTGATGCGCCCCCTACTAATCTTTGGCTCATTGCCGTCAACCTCGGTTGGAGTATTGGTGCGGTAACAATTTGCGCACTTTTGGTAGGTGAGGCATTTCGAACCTCGAAACGTGGACTTTCACCAATCTCCATCATTGTGTTCGTTGTCTTCTTCTTGGGATTCGCCAATTGGATTCAAGATAAATTACTTCTTGATGCCTACTACAGTTGCATTGAAGGGAATTGTGCTCCTGAAAGCAGCATTTTCGAGCTCGTCAATTATTTGACATCAGGGGTTTTGATTTATCTTCTCAAACCTCTTCTTTTTGTCTACCTAATGGTGCAGTTCCAAATTATTGACACCACCTCGGAGAGGAACAGGAATCTTACCCGGATGATGATTTTGTTAATCCTACTCATTATCTCGTCCAGTGTTATCGAATTGATTCAGTCATTGATACCAATCCCACAAATGATATCGGGTTCAATCCTAGCCATCGGTATTGTCTTTTTCATCGGATGGGAAGAAAAAATCACTGAGAGTTTCATCGGCAATGCCAACATTGCAGACATTGATTCGATTCAAGGTGATGGATTTAACGACCAAATGTTGAGAAACACTTCCCTCCTCATGAGTTTCATTATCCTCTACATCATCGCTTTGGCGGTCATATTTGCAAATGCGGGGGTCTAACGATGACGGACAAGCCTTCCTTTGAGATCAGTAGTGGCATAGCCGAATTATTGGATGAACCAATAGCCAACAAAATAACTGCTGGAATCGTAGCTTTCTTCCTCGTATTCGTGACCATCAACACGTTTGATTTGGTGTCGAACAGTGACAATGTGAGGTCGATTGTTGATGGTGATAATTATTGGACCATCAGTTTTGATGAACAAATAATCACGCTGACCGATTCGGTCATTGTCGCAGATGGAGATACAGAAATTCGTGCCTTCACTATCGATGAAACCCTTCTCGATGATGGATATCGATTTGGAGGAATATCTGTTACTCTGACCTATACAGAGACATC